>VXNG01000008.1 GCA_009840695.1 Acidimicrobiaceae bacterium | reverse complement strand
CGGGGGTTCTGGCCCAGACCAATGGCGACGAGTACCGCGGGCACTTCATCGACCGCTTCATAGACACGGTTACTAGCCCTGAGGCGGGCGACGTGATCGTCGACTGGCTCCAGGTGGGCATCGAATGGCTGGTAGTGATCGCCCTGTTCGTGGTGCCCGCGCTGCTGATCTTCGGGGGCGTGAGAGCCCGCCGCTACGGCATGGGTGCCGGCGGGCTGATCGCGCTGCTGGCCGTGCTGTGGTACCGCACCCTCCCGCAGGAGCGGATTGCCTCGGGCACGCGGACATTCACGGGCGAGGACGGTGAGACGTTCGAGTGCAAGAACGCGATCATCGACAGCGAGGGAGAGCTGATCGAATGCAGTTCGGGGCTGGCCTCCCAGCTTCGCCAGAACAGCGTGCTCGACCAGTGGGCGATTCCCGTCGGGGACTGGGGCGAACAGACGGTCCGCTGGGTGGAGAACAATCTCGAGAAGACGCTCGAGGTGATCGAGTGGCCGTTCGCAAGGCTGCTCGAGCTGATAGTCGACGAGTGGCTGGTCGGCATGTCTTGGATAGTCGTTTGCCTCCTCGTCGGCGCATTGGGCTGGGCCATGCGCGGCGCCAGGGTCGGCATTCTCTCCGCAGTGGCGCTGATCATTTGCGGTCTGTTGGGAGGGGAGTACTGGCAGGAGACGGCACGAACCATCGGGTTCATCGCGGTCGCGGTGCTGCTCTGCGTGATCGTGGGAATACCGATAGGCGTGCTCTGCGGACGGGTCGATGGCGCGTGGACCGTCGTCAGACCGGTCATGGACGCCATGCAGGTCGTTCACTCGTTCGTGTACATGCTGCCGTTCATCTACTTCTTCGGTATCGGTTTCGTCTCGGCCACGATGGTGACGATGACCTTCGCTCTGCCGCCCCTGATTCGGCTCACCAACCTCGGCATCCGCCAGGTGCCCGAGGATGTGGTCGAAGCGGCCCGGGCCTACGGCGCGCCGGAGCGGCGGGTGCTGTTCGATGTCCAGCTCCCGCTGGCTCGGCCCGCGATCATGACCGGGCTCAACCAGACGTTGCTGCTCGCCATCTCCATGCTCGGCATCGCCGCGATCATGGGCGCGGGCGGTCTGGGCCGTCTGCTCTACCAAGGCATCCAGAATCAGGACATCGCCCTCGGCGTCTCCGGTGGTCTGGCCTTCTTCCTTGTGGCCGTGGTGCTTGACCGGATCAGCCAGACGGACGCCGACCGCAGCAGCCTCTTCTCGCGGATCGCCAAGGCGTGGGCTAATCGTCGCACGCCCGAGGTGCTGCTCGAGGAGGCTCAGGCCGCGGCCGACGAGAAGGTCTCGAGGCTGGCCGAGGAGCCCGAGACGCCGGCCGAGGAGTTCGTGCCAGCTTCCGGACCTGAGCGCGCCTCGGTGATCGCGACGGGAATAGGTGCCGCGGTGATGCTGGTGGCGCTGCTGCTGCCATGGAGCGTCGACGCGGGTCGAGTCTCTTCGTGGGCCCGCTTCGCTGACGCGGATCTTCGGACCGAGCAGTGCGACGGGCAGTGGATCGATGCCGCGCAGCTCGACCCGCTCGGCGTATCCGGCGATGAGTCCGAACTGACCTGCACCGGGAATGTCTCCTACCTCTCGAACAGCTTCAACGGTGTGTCACCGTCGGGAGGTTCCTGGTTCGGGATCTTCATGGCCGGGCTCGCGGTGGTCGTGGTGTGGGCGGCCGCAACGACGCTGCTGCGTCCAGGCGAGGGCTCCTCGTGGCTCGGCGCGCATGGCGCGGTCGTGTTCGCATCGGGCGCACTGGGCTCGGTGCTGGCGTTCTTGCTCTCCAACCCGCCGGCCAGTGTGACGGTGCACTCGACGGGCTTCGGCGTTTGGGTGGCAGTCATCGGGGGCGTGGTCGCGGTCGCCGGCGCAGTGTCGTGGCTGTGGCGGGCGCCGATGACGGCGCGCCGTCCGCTGACGGCCCGCATCGGCTGGGGCAGGATGATCGGATGCGGATTCGCACTGCTGTTGCTCGTCATGAGCGGATTCTCAGGCTGGAGCTTCGACACGAGGGAAGAGTCAGTGATCGGCGGCGAACTGCAGGCCGAGCTCGACGCGATCGCGGATGCGGCCCGCGCCAAAGCCGTCGAGGCACGCGAACTAGACGCCGCGGCCGACGAGGAGGAGGCCGCGGGCAACACGGCGCGCGCTGAGGAGCTTCGCAACGCCGCTGTCGAAGCCAAGGCGGACGAGGGCGTGCTCGGTGCCGAGTGGTCCGCGAAGCGGTCGGAGGCCCAGCGAAAGGGCGATGTCATCTTCAACGGCTTCGAGTCGGACGGTTCGCGCCTGGGCATCTGGACGCTCCTCGCAGGCATCGCGGCGCTGGGCCTGGCCCTGCCGGCGATCGGGGTCTTCGGCATCGATGAGGGCCTTCGCTACCGATGGAGCGCGCTCGTCGGCGGCGTCGGGCTCGCGATGGCGCTGGTTCCGCTCGGCTGGATCGTGACCATCGTGCGGGTTGCCGAAACGAACTTCGTGTCGGGTGCGGGCGCAGTGTTCGCTATGGCAGCAGGCGCGACGGTTCTCGCCACGTCGCGCGGCACCCTCGGCGAGTTCGACCGCAACAAGATCTACGACGACATTCCCGAGAGGGCGGACAGCACCTAGTACCTTGCACGGGCGCTGTCGACCCGAACAGCTCCCTTCCATTAGCTGAAACGCGCCGCGGCGTTGCCACACCCGGTGTTGATCCTTGGCCGGTTGCCGCCTAACCTTTGGCCCGGCCCAACAAGCCCCACCCTAGGAGGGAACCCTTATGAAAATGAAGAAGCGCGCGAGCATGATGCTCGCTTTGCTCGCAGCCTTCGCTCTGATTGCCGCATCCTGCGGCGACGATGACGATGACGCCACGGTCGAACCGGCCGCTCCGGCTGTAGAGGAGCCGGCCGCTGAGGAGCCGATGGCTGAAGAGGAGCCGATGGCTGAAGAGGAGCCGATGGCTGAAGAAGAGCCGATGGCCGAAGAAGAGCCGATGGCCGAAGAAGAGCCAGGGCTGCCTGGAGAGGGCGTGTCTGTCCTTGCTGGCCGGGCCAACTGGTCGAGCGGCTATTTCCAGGCGGAGCTTTACAAGCTGCTGCTGGAGGAGCTGGGATTCGAGGTGTCGAATCCGGCTGATATCGAGCTCGGCCCGAGCAACGGCTATACCGCGATGGCGCTCGGCGAGATGGACTACTGGCCCAACAGCTGGTACCCGGGCCACCTCTCGTGGCTGCAGAATGAGCTTCCCGACGGATCGCTGGTTGAGGACTACGTCACCATCGTTGGCGAGGAGATGATCGCTGGTGGCCTGCAGGGCTTCCTGATCACTAGGTCCTTCGCCGACGAGTACGGCGTGTACACGATGGACGAGTTGAACCGCAACGCCGATGCGCTGGCTGCGTTCGACGCATCGGATGCGGTGCCCGGCAACGGCGTCGCCGACATCTTCGGATGCCCGGAGGACTGGACCTGCGACGACATCATCGAGAGTCAGATCGCGTTCAGTGACTGGGCCAACATCCAGCAGACCAAGGCTGGCTACGACGCCATGTTCGCCCAAGCGGTGGACAGCGCTGACGACGGCCTCCCGATGATCATGTACACCTGGACGCCGACCGCTTACCTCACCCAGCTTCGTCCTGGCGACAACGTCTACTGGCTGGGCGTCGAGAACGTCATCGACGATTCCAATCCTCTCGGCCTTGAAGGCGGAGAGGCCTGGAGCCAGCTCGGCCCGGACGGCCAGCCCGTGAATGCCAAGCTTGCTGCGGAGCTGTGCCCGGCAGCGGCTGACGCCGCAGACGGCCTGTGCCAGCTCGGCTGGATCGCGGCTGACATCCTGGTGACGGCCAACAACGACTTCCTCGCGGCCAATCCCGCCGCGGAGGCGCTGTTCGACGCGGTCACGCTGTCGGTAATCGATGTGTCGCTGGCCAACGTCGCTCAGGGTGACGGCGAGGATCCTCGCGACATCGCCGCCCAGTGGCTCAGCGATAACCGCAGCCTGGCCGACGAGTGGATCGCCGCAGCTCTGGCCGCGGCCTAATCACTCTTGAGGCCTGAGGCCTCACAAGAGACCAACAGTTGAAGGGGCGGGGCTTCGGCCCCGCCCCTTCGCCGTTAGGGTTCGCCGTCGCCGATCTCGCACCGGCGGCGCTCGACGTAGTCGTCGAGTT
>VXNG01000083.1 GCA_009840695.1 Acidimicrobiaceae bacterium | reverse complement strand
GGGCTCCGGCCGAGCCGGGGTCCCCGGCCGCCACCGCGGCCCGGGCCGCGTCGACTAGGAGCGCATGGGGCAGTCCTGTCCCGGCCAGCGAGCGGGCCAGCCGGTCGACTGAGGGCGGTCGGTCCTTCGGCGACACGTCGGTGACAAGGCTACGCACCCGGCTGCGGTGCTTGCGCTGGCCGGCGGCGAGACAGGCCGGTGCCGGACGGCGGTCAATGCCGCTCCGCTGTGCTTGCCGCTCTTGCTCGCTTCGCTCACGGGCCGCTCGGGCCACGGCCTCGCTCGACGCCTCCCTTGAGTTCCAAGTCTTGGTGCCGCCATGCCGCTCGGCCTCTTACGCTGGGGGCGTGTTCGTCCTGCTGCTCCTCCTGCTGCTGTGCGTGCCGTTGCTGGAGCTGTACGTGATCATCCAGGTGGCCGGCGGGATGGGGACCGGCCAGACCATCGTGCTGCTGATCGTGGTCTCGGTGGTGGGGGCCTGGATGGTGCGCCGCTCCGGGCTGGGTGTGCTCAACCAGATCCGGGCCCGCCTGAGCCGTGGCGAGCTGCCTGCCGCCGAGTTGGTGGACGGGTTGCTGATCCTCGTGGCGGGCGCGTTGATGCTCACGCCCGGTTTCATCACCGACGCGGTCGGGCTGCTGTTGCTGTTCTTTCCCACCCGTGTGCTGGTCAGGTCGCTGCTGATGCGTCACTTCTCGAAGAAGGTCACCGTCGGGGGATGGTCTGCTGGCCCCGGCGGTCGAGGCGGGTTCGGCTTCGGCTACAGCTCGGGCGGTGCCGGTGGGTTCCACCCGGGCGGTCCCGATGTCCGGGACGTGAACGAGGTGCGTGAGATCCGCGACAGCCGGCAGAGCAGTGAGGACTCAGATGGAGATTGACCCGAGCACGACTGCGGCCGTGGACGAGGTGCTCACCACCACCCGCGCCGTGCGACGGCGCCTCGACCTTGAGCGCGATGTGGACGACGAGATCATCCTGGACTGCATCGAAGTCGCCGAGCAGGCCCCCACCGGGGGCAACCAGGGCAGCCGGCGCTGGCTCATCGTGCGTGATCCGGAGCTCAAGCAGCGGCTGGCCGACCTCTACCGCGACGTGATCGGCAACCGCATGATCGAGGCCCGCGACCGCCTGGCCGGCACCGGGGACCCCCGGGAGCGGGCCATGCTCTCCGCGGGTCATCTGGCCGAGCACCTCGGCGAGGTGCCCGCAATCGTCATACCGGTGATCCTCGGCCGTCACGACGGCAGCGGGCGTCCCGGCCTGTTCGACTCGGTGATCCAGAGTGCGTGGAGCTTCTGCCTGGCCCTGCGAGCCAGGGGCCTGGGCACGGCCTGGACCACTGCCGGTCTGGCCAAGGCCGCCGAGATCAAGGAACTTCTCGGCATCC
The DNA here is from genome assembly GCA_009840695.1 of Acidimicrobiaceae bacterium. Next base: position 2,825 of record VXNG01000083.1, on the reverse strand, counting down.
CCGACGATGTGACCGAGATCGCCATGTTCCCGGTGGCCTGGACCGTCGGCACCGACTTCAAGCCGGCTCGGCGGCATCCGGCCCGCGAGATCGCCTACTTCGACGGCTACGCCCGCACCTACGAGCGGGGGCCCAGCGACCCGGTGCGCATCGCCGACGGTCCCGGCACCGTCGTGGAGGTGGACATCCGGTCCGAGCCGGCCGCAGTGTGGGCTGAGGTGACCGACATCAACCTGCCGGCGCGGTTCTCCGAGGAGTTCCAGGGGGCCGAGTGGACCGGCGGCGGTGACGGCCCGGCGCTGGGCGCCCGCTTCGTTGGCCGCAACCACCACCCCGGGCGGGGTGATTGGGAGGCGACCTGCTTCGTCGACGTGTTCGAGGAGTTCGCCGCGTTCGGCTGGTGCACCAGCGACATCGACAATCCCGGCGCCCGCTGGCGCTTCGAGCTGGAGCCCATCATCGGCGGCACCCGCCTGCGCTTCCGGGGAATCCTGGGGCCCGGCCCGTCCGGCCTGGATAGCATCATCGAGTCCCGGCCCGACCTGGAGCCTCGCATTATCGCTCGCCGCATCGGCGAGCATCGGGCCAACATGCAGCGGGTGGTGGATGGGATCAAGACCCGGTTGGAGCAGGCGCTGGCCGGCTCCTGACCGAGAGCTGGCCGGGGCGACACGGCGACGGTCACCGGAAGGTGGTCGCTGCCCTGTCATACTCGCGTCGTATGAGCGTTGACCGATGACCGAGCAAGGACCGCCGATGCGTCGACCGATCCCTGCCGCGCTGGTGGTGGCCCGGCGGGCGATGGTGACCGCGGCTGCCGCGATGGTGATCGCCGCGCTGGCCGTGGTCGTAGCTCTGCTGGGTGAACCCGGGACCGACCCGGCCGATACCGCAGCCCTTGAACGGGCCCGGGACGACGCCTCCTCAGCCCGGGACGACGCCGACGCAGCCACCGACATGGCCGACGCGGCCATCGCCATAGCCGACGAGGCTGCCAGCAGAGCGGCAGCCGCGGAGGCTGCTCTCGCCGAAGTGGTTGCCTCGGCCGGCGAGGGGATGGATCCTGAGGTCATTGCCCGGCTCGAGGCTCAGCTGGATGAGGCGCAAAGCCTTGCCGCCACTGCCTTGGTGGCGGCCGATGCCGCCGCCGGCGCCGCCGACGACGGGACAGCCCCCGAGGACGCGACCGAGACCGGGGAAGTCTCCGAGCAGGAGGAGCCCGCGGCCGCCGATGAGGATGCTGCTGAGCCCGATGAGCCGGCGGCCGCCGATGAGGATGCTGCTGAGCCCGATGAGGATGCTGCCGAGTCCGATGAGCCGGCGGCCGCCGATGAGGATGCTGCCGAGTCCGACGACACCGGTGCGGCTGCGGACCTTCCCGGCGAGTTGTCAGAGCTAGGTCCGGCCGAGGGTGCCGGGCTGGCGGTTGTCGGGATCCGTTATGACAGCGCCCTGAACATGCGGGCCGTCCCCAACGGCGAGATCATCGCCAGGCTTGACAACGTATTGGACGGGGTGAGCGAACCTGCCATCTATGTGCGCCGGCCGGACTCCGACAACATCATCACCACGGTTGTCTGGAAGCGCGGCGTCGTCGCCACCGGCAATACCCGGCAGCTGACGACGAGCACCTGGCACGAGTTCCTCGCCGGTGACCTGACCGGCTGGTCCAGCGCCGCCTATCTCGCCCAGCTTGGCGCCACCGAAGACGCCACGTCAGAGGTGGTCGACGCCTTGGGCGAGCTCCCGGTGGCCGACACCATGGGCGAGCTGGGACTCGCGGTGGCGCAGACCATGGCGAGCCAGGAGCCCCAGTCCAGTGTCGTGGTGTCGGGGGCGCCCGGACTTTCTGGCGATCTCGGGCGGGTGACCATCGACATTGTTGGCATCGGCGATGACTCGGTCCGGGGGTTCCGCCTCGTGATATTCGCCCACCCGGCGGAGAACTGGACCGAGGACGACCCCGGCCCGTTCACCCTCAAGAGCGTCGAGCGCACGGTCCTCTGCCACAGCCACCGAGGCGTTAGCGCCGACGGAGTCTGCAACTAGCCGGTCAGCTACACATCCTGGATGAGGCCCCCGAGCCGGTTGGTGCTGGCGCTCGCAACAGCGTCCATCTAAACCCGAGTCGAGTCGACCTTCCAAGCCCCTCCAGGTGTGCCGCAGCCGTAGAGGTGCGACTGACCGGCGTGCGGGCTCTCTATCCTCCGGTTCAGTGATTCCTGTTCATGGCGATCAGCGGGTGGAAGACCCGTGGGAGGCCATCGAGGCCTGCTACGACGCGGGCTGGACCGACGGGCTACCGGTGGTGCCGCCCACCGAGGCGCTGGTCGACGCCATGCTGGCCGCCGGGGTGTGGGCTCCCGACGACGTGCTGCTCGACGACCCGTGGCGGGGCCTGGCCATTACCGCCCGCAAGGCTGCGGTCAACGCAGTCATGGCCGGCTGCCGCCCCGAGTACTTCCCGGTGGTGGGAGCGGCGGTGCGGGCGATGGGCGCGCCCACCTTCGGGCTGCACGCGGCAGCCGCCAGCACCGGCGGCGCCGCGATCCTGATCGCGATCAACGGACCGGTCCGTGATGAGATCGGGATCCACTACAAGGAGAACCTGTTCGGTCCGGGTTTCAGGGCCAACGCCACCATCGGCCGCACCGTCCGCCTAGTGCTGCGCAACTGCCTGATGGCCATTCCCGGAGCGCTGGACAAGAGCACCCAGGGGTGGCCGGGCAAGTACGCCATCTGCTTCGGCGAGGACGAGGCCACCTGCCCGTGGGAGCCCTTTCACGTCTCCCGGGGATATGAGCCGTCGCAGAGCACGGTCACGA
>VXNG01000077.1 GCA_009840695.1 Acidimicrobiaceae bacterium | reverse complement strand
CACGCCCGAGGAGCGGATCCTGCTCGACATCCCGGTGTGGGACTTCGAGTGGCAGCTCAACTACGAGCCGGTGGAGGAGATCCGCATCGAGCGGGGCGACATCGTGCGCTTCGAGTGCTGGTGGGACCGCACGCTGCAGTACATGCCCGAACCCCGCTATATCACCTGGAACGAGGGCACCGTCGACGAGATGTGCTTCTCCAGCATCGCCGTGCTCCCGGACGTCTAGCCCTGCCCTGCACCTGACCACTCAGCGATCCGGGGCGGTGGGCTACCGTCCGCTCGTGAGGCTGCGCAGGGTCGCAGGCGGCCTCGGGGCCGTTGTCTTGCTGGTTGGGACGGCCTGCTCGGGCGTTCAATCGTCCGAGCCGGAGGGCCGCGGTGAGGCGTCTCCCGACGTTGAGCCGTCTGACCGCGCCGCGGCAGCCGGCGGGGAAGGCGCCGACGGCCCGGAGTCGGCTGTTGGGGCTGTGGCCGCGAGCGGCGACGGGCCCTTCACGGCAGTAGCCGCGGGGCGCGAGCACACGTGCGCTCTGCGCACCGATGGCGGTGTCGAGTGCTGGGGCGCCAACGACGCCGAGAAGTCCGACCCTCCCGACGGGCGCTTCACCGCTCTGTCGGCCGGCAGGGACCACACCTGCGGTCTGAGACCCGACGGCGCCATCGAGTGCTGGGGTCTCGACTACGGGGGCCGCCTGGACGCTCCCGGCGGCGAGTTCGTGCAGGTGTCGGTGGGCGACGTCCACTCCTGCGCGGTCCGCATCGACGGCGACATCCAATGCTGGGGCGTCGGCAAGCCCGAGGTGCTGCTCCCGCCCGGCGGCCACTATGCGGCTGTGGCCACCGGAAGCGGCCACGCCTGCGTGCTGCGCGACAACGGCACCGTCAGATGCTGGGGCGACAACCACCGGGGCCAGACCGGCGCCCCCGAGGGTAGGTTCGTGTCTCTGTCGGCGGCCGGCGACCACTCGTGCGGGATCCGCCCCGACGGCACTATCGATTGCTGGGGCCGGCCCCTGTTCCGCGGGTTCCTGTCGGACTGGGTGGGGGACGACACTTCGTGCGGTCTCCGGCCCGACGGCGGTGTCGAGTGCTGGCCATCGTCCTACGCAGCCGGCCAGGACACTCCCGCCGGTGCCTTCAGCTCGATGGCCACCGGCGGGCGCCATGCCTGCGCACTGCGCACCGACGGGAGTCTCGAATGCTGGGGCTCCGACTACTGGGGCCAGGCCGCCGTGCCGGGCGCCCGGTTCGTCTCGGTGTCGGCCGGTTGGGATCACACCTGCGGGGTGCGCGCCGACGGCTACGTCGAGTGCTGGGGGCGGCGCTTCGCCTCCCCGATCAGCACGCCCCAAGGAGAGTTCACCACTCTGGCCACGGGCAACGACCACAGTTGCGCAATCCGCGCCGGGAGCAGCGGCGTTGCGTGCTGGGGCGTCAGCGATGAAGGCCAGACGGACGCTCCCGACGGGCAGTTCACGGCGATTGCGGCCGGCACCGGATTCTCCTGCGGGTTGAGGTCCGGCGGCAGTCTCGAATGCTGGGGAGCGGGCGTTCCTCTTGCCGGCGACCAGCTGCAGCCGTTCCTGATGCGCATGGCCGTAATGATCGGGAGGAACGATGCCTCGCTTTCGGGCAGGTTCGGCGACGTCTACGCCGGAGGCAGCCGGGCCTGCGTCCTGGTCGCCGACGGCACGGGGCTCTGCTGGAACAACGCCACCGTGTTCGATCCGGATCTCGTCGGCGTCACCGGCGTAGTGGAGCCTCTCACGCTGATGGCGATCGGGAACGGCCACCTGTGCGGGTTGCGCACCGATGGGGCCATCCAATGCTCAGGCCCGAGGGCAGTCCTGTGGGGCGACCCCCCCGACGGACACTTCCGGGACGTGTCAGTAGGAGCCAATCACTCGTGCGCCCTCCGCATAGGTGGCTCTCTCGAATGCTGGGGACTGGACTACGGCGGACTGCTCGACGCCCCCGACGGACACTTCACCGCAGTGTCGGCGTCGAACTACTACTCGTGCGCTATCCGCGCCGACGGCACCGTCGAGTGCTGGGGACTGGACTACGGCGGACTGCTCGACGCCCCCGACGGACGCTTCACCGCAGTGTCGGCCAGCACGGCCCACGCCTGCGCCATCCGCGACAACCGCACCATCGAATGCTGGGGGACGTTCCGCGCCCCGCCCCGAGGCGTGACTCTCCACTGATGGAAGTGTCGCTCGGCAGGTGACTCCGGGTAACAATGCAGGCACTCGGGAAGGAACGTTCGGAGGGCGCTTGCGATGACGGGCACGCTGGTGGGGGCAGTGGAGGCCGGCGGCACCAAGTTCCGATGCGCGGTGGTGTCGGCGGACTTGACGATCGTCGACTCCCGCTATGTGCTGACATCGGAGCCCGGCACGACGCTGGCAACCGTTGTGGAGTTCCTCGGGCGGTACGAGCCGGTGGCTGCGCTGGGAATCGCCTCGTTCGGACCCGTCGATCTTGATCCTGACTCGCCCGGCTACGGGTCGATCACCGACACTCCCAAGCCGGGATGGTCGGGAGCCCCGATCCTGAGCTGGCTCTCGGAGACCCTCGGCGTGCATGCCGGCATCCAGACCGACGTGGAAGCGGCCGCAGTGGCCGAGCAGTCCCTGGGACCCGAGCCCCGGCCGCGTCGGCTCGCCTACGTGACCGTGGGCACCGGGATCGGCGCCGCGGTGGCGGTTGACGGAACACCCTGGCGGGGCCGTCACCACAGCGAGCTGGGGCACATCCCGGTTCGTCGTGTGGCGGGCGACGACTATCCGGGCCGCTGCCCGTTCCATGACGGCTGCCTGGAGGGAATGGCCTGCGGACCGGCTATAGCCGAGCGCTGGGGCATCGAACCGTCCGGCGCCGGCGGTCGCGACGACATCTGGCAGTTGGAGGCCACCTATCTGGCTCAACTCGTGCGGGTGCTCGCCTACTCCTTCGCGCCGGACCGGGTCGTTTTCGGAGGCGGCGTCGGTGCCCGCCCGGGCCTGGCAGAGATGATCCGGGCTGCGACCCGCACAGAACTCGGCGGCTATGCCGACTACAGCACCGGCGACGACGCATTCGTGACCGCCCCCGCGCTGGGCAACGACTCCGGCCTGCTGGGAGCCGCCCTCCTCGCCCGCTCGCTGCTGGAAGACTGACGCTGTTAGGGGGCGGCGATGAGGCGGCCCAGGTCGGTCAGCTGCTCCTCGGCGTGGCCCAGGGTGAGTTCCATGTGGCGGGCGGCCAGGAAGTGTCGGTGCAGCGGATAGTCGCGGTCCACCCCGACTCCGCCGTGGACATGAACCGCGGCGTGCACCACCCGGAAGCCGCCTTCTGAGGCCCAGTACTTGGCTATGGCGATCTCGCGGTCGGCCGGCAGGCCGGCGGAGAGACGCCAGGCGGCTTGGTAGGCGGTCAGCCAGATGGCCTCGGCGTCGATGTAGGAGTCGCCCGCCCGTTGGCTGACGGCTTGGAAGGTGGCGATCGGGCGGTCGAACTGGTGGCGCTGCTTGGTGTAGTTGGCGGCCAACTCGATTGCGGCCCGGGCCGCGCCGGACATAGTCATGCACAGCCCGACATTGGCGTGCCGCTCGATGAACCGCACGATCTCGGTGCCGTCGGCTGTGCCGGCGCCAAGCAGGGCACCGGCGTCCAGGTGCACGCCCGAAAGCTCGAAGCGGGCCTCGGGACGGCCCGTCGTCACCCCCACCGGGATGCGCTCCAGGCCGTCGGCATCGGTCGGCACGATGAACACGCCCACTGCGAAGTCGTCGAGACGGGCGGGCACCAGGGCGACATCGGCGTCGAGACCGCCGGCGACCAGCACCTTGGTGCCGTCGAGAACGAACCCGCCGTTGCCCGAACGGGCGGCCGTCGTCGGTTCGACGGGGGCGGTCCCGTCCTCGGCCAGCGCCGCGCAGGCCAGCACTGAGCCATCGGCCATTCCGGGAAGCCAGGCCTCCCGCTGATTCCCGGTGCCGAAGGCTGCGATCGGCATGGCCCCCATGACCGCGGTGGTCAGCAGCGGCACCGGGGACGCCCGCCGGCCGACCTCCTCCAACGCCACCGCGGTGGCCAGGAAGCGGAGACCGAGCCCGCCGTGGGCCTCGGGGATCGACGCGCCGACCACTCCGGTGGCGGCCAGAGAGGCCCAGGCCTTGCGGTCCACGTGGTCGCCCTCGGCGGCCAGTGCCTTGAGACGCTCATGAGACGAC
>VXNG01000073.1 GCA_009840695.1 Acidimicrobiaceae bacterium | reverse complement strand
GCCCGGCCAGTTCGAAGGGCTCGTAGCTGACGATGCCCAGTCCGCCCAGGCTGGCGAGGGTGTAGAGCTGAGCCGCCCGCCAGCCCCCTTTGGCCTCCAGGCCCATGTCGATGACGGTGGTGCCGTTGTCGAGCCGGTCGACGGACACGCCCAGAGCGTCGGCATCGTCGAGGATGACCCTCACCGTCTTCATCGCCTCACGGTTGACGCTGATCATGGCTCGCTCCTAGGGCTGGGTCGCGTTACGGGTCAGGCGGGAGTGGACTCGCGAGCGCCCAAGGCTGCGTCGACGGGGATTATGGCGCCGTTCAGGTAGCTGGCCTCCGGCGAGGCCGCGAACAGGATGGCCGCAGTGATCTCTTCGGGCTTTCCGAAACGGCCCTCGGGGATGTGGCGCTGGATGGCCGTCTGCAGGCCGGGGTCCGGCATCCCGGCCAGCAGTGCTTCGGTGGCGATGAGCCCGGGGGCCACCGCGTTGACCCTCACTCCCTTGGGGCCCAACTCGAGGGCCATGGCCCGGGTCAGCCCCTCGACGGCACCCTTGGATGCGATGTAGGCACAGCGGTTGACGGTCGCGAGGCGGGCCAGGATCGAGCTGACGTGAACGATGGCGCCGCGGCCCCGCTCGACCATGCCGGGTGCCACTAGCTGGCTCAGCTGCAGCAGACCCCGCACGTTGGCCTGCCAGACCGTGTCGAAGGCCTCCAGTGACAGGTCGAACATCGAGGAGCGGTCGATGAGAGCGGCGTTGTTCACCAGGATCGACACCGGCCCCAGCGAGGCATCCACCTCCTGGGCGAGCCGGGCTACGTCGGCCTCGCGGCCGATGTCGGCCTGGAACACCTCGGCCGCGCCGCCAGCGTCAGCGATGGCCTGGCGGGTGGCGGCCGCGCCGTCGGCGTCGCTGCGGTAGTTGACCGCCACCCGGGCACCTTCGGCCGCGAAGGCCTGGGCCGTAGCCGCGCCGATGCCTCTGGACGAGCCGGTGATCAGCACGGTGTCGCCGCTGAAGCGATCAGGTCTCATGGCTAGCCCCCTGCAATGGCGGCGGCCTCGGCTTCGTCGCCGGCGATCACGGCCAGCACCGTGCCGACGTCCACCGTCTCGTCCTCGTCGACCAGGATCCGGGCCACCACGCCGGCGCAGGGCGACTCCAGCTCGTTCTCGACCTTCTCGGTCTCCACCTCGGCGATCACCTCGCCCTCGACCACGTGGTCGCCCTCGTCGACATACCAGGCCACCACCGTGCCGTCCTCCATCGTCAGGCCCCACTTGGGCAGGATCACATCAGTGGCCATTCAGGTTCTCCTCACGAGTCGCTGGATCAGTACCGGGCTGCGGCTGAAATGGCCGCGGCAATGTCGTCGGTGCCGGGAAGCACAATGTCCTCGAGGGGCACCGAGAAGGGAATGGGCGTGTCGAGGCCGTCCACCCGCAGTACCGGTCCTCGAAGCTCCGCGAAGCACTCCTCACTGATGCGGGCGCTCAGCTCGGCGCCGAGCCCTCCGATCCTGGGCGCCTCGTTGGCCACCACCACCCGGCCGGTCTTGGATGCCGAGGCCAGCACGGTGGCCGCGTCGTAGGGCCGGATCGTCCGCAGATCCACCACTTCGACCGAGGCGCCATCAGCCTGGGCTCGGGTGGCAGCCTCCAGCGCCATCGGCACCATCCGCATGGACGCCACCACGGTCACGTCGGTGCCCTCGCGAGCGATCGAAGCCTCCCCCAGCGGCGTGGTGTAGTAGGTGGGCGGCACCTCGGCACGGCTGCGATACAGCGCCTTGTGCTCCAGGAACAGCACTGGGTCGTCGCTGTCGATCGACGCAAGCAGCAGGCCCTTGGCATCCACCGGGTTGGACGGTGCCACGATCACGATGCCGGGCACGTTCAGGAACCAGCCCTCCACGCTCTGGGAGTGGTGCGGCCCGCCGCCGAACCCGCCCCCGCAGGCGGTGCGGATCACCAGGGGCGCCTTGAACTGGCCGTCGAACATGTAGTGGAGCTTGGCCACGTTGTTCACGACCTGGTCGTAGCACTCGGCGATGAAGTCGGCGAACATGATCTCGGCCACCGGGCGCATGCCGACCATGGCCGCCCCTGCGCAGGTGCCGATGATGGCCGCCTCGGACAGGGGAGTGTCCCGCACCCGCTCGGGCCCGTACTTGGCCAGCAGCCCCTTGGTCACACCGAAGTCGCCGCCCATCTCGGCGATGTCCTCGCCGATCAGGAACATCTCGGGGTGCTTGTCCATGGCCAGGTCAAGGGCGTTGTTGAGGGCCTGGGTGAAGCTGGCCTTGCGAACCCGGTCACGGGGCTTGCGGGGGGTGCGGGCCTTGCGTGCCGGAGGGGCGGTACCGGCGGCGGTCATCGCGACGACACCTCCCAGCCGACGTAGACGTCGGCGGTTGCCTTGGCCGGATCGGGGGCGGGGCTCTCGATGGCGAAGGCGATCCAGCCCTCGATCTGAGCCCGAGTCTCCTTCTCGACGGCGTCGAGTTCGGCCTGGCTAACCCCCCGCTCAGCCAGCGCCTCGGCGGCCAGCATGATCGGGTCGCGGTCCTCCTTCCAGTACTTGACCTCGGCCTCGGGGCGGAACTCCCCGGCGAAGATCCCCTGCCAGCGCCAGGTCTTGAACTCCAGGAAGTAGGGGCCCGCTCCCGAACGGATGTGATCCACGGCGGCGCCCACCGCGGTCCAGGCTTCCACGATGTCGTTCCCGTCCACCTGGCGGCTCGGAAACCCGTAGCCCTGCACCATGTCGACGATGTCGGCCGACGCGTGGCCCTCGCCCACCGGCATGGAGATGGCGTAGCCGTTGTTGACGCAGGCGTAGAGCACCGGCAGGTCCCAGATGGCCGCCATGTTGAGGCTCTCATGGAACTCGCCCCGCCCCACGGTTCCGTCGCCGATGATGGCGCAGGCCACCCTGGCCTGGCTCCGCATCTTGGCTGCCAGGGCCACTCCCAGCACCGTGGCCATGTAGGAGCCCTCCACCGCGTTGTCGCCGAAGTTCCCCACCCTCGGGTCGGCCGAGTGCAGGCTGCCGCCCTTGCCGCTGCACACCCCGGTGGCCTTCCCGAACAGCTCGGCCATGATCCGCTCGCCGTCGCCGCCGTGACGGTGCTGGGCCAGCGCGTTGATGCCGTGGCAGCGGTGGTCGGGGAAGAACGTGTCGGTGGCTTCGAGGTGCCAGGCCAGCGCGGCCTGGGTGGCCTCCTGGCCGAGCCCGGTGTGCAGCATGCCGGGCACGTTGCCCTTCTCGAACTCGCTCTCCAGTCCCTGCTCGAAGGCCCGTATAAGCCACATGTCGCGGTACAGGCCGAGCAGTGTCTCGTTCTCCACTATGTCTCCTTGTCGTTGGCGACGAACTCGGACCAACCGATCCGGGGCAGGAAGTAGGCGCCATCGTCCACCGTGCGCAGGAAGGTCCGCAAACCGAGCCGGCCTATGGGTCCGAGTCTCAGCGGGTCGATGCGACCCTCGTCGTCGCAGACGGCGGAGTCGTAGGCCACCCAGACCACTTCGGCGATCACTAGATGGACCTCTCCGAAGGGCAGGCCGGGAGTGCCCAGGTCCACCACCTTCCGGACCTCGCACTCGAGGCGGGCCAGGGCCTCGCCGATGGCTGGCGATGTGACCCTGGTGGCCGGAACCGCCGTCCAACCGGCCAGGTCGTACTCGTCCACCTCGCTGGGCGCCTCCATCGCCACGGTCTCGATGCGGTCGTGGAAGACCTCGGTGGTCACGTTCACGACGAAGTCGCCGCTGGCCATGGCGTTGGTGTAGGTGTCCTTGAGTTGCCCGCCCTCCCGCAGGCCCATAGTGATGCCGAGCAGCATCGGGTCGCCGGTGATGGGCAGGTAGTAGCTCATCGGTGCGATGTTGGCGACGCCTTCGGGGCTGCGGGTCGAGACCATGGCGATGGGGCGGGGCACTATCAGCTGCGACAGCATGTACTGCCGCTCCATCGGCGGGTGCTCGGCCGGGTCGAAGACGACGGTGCGCTCAGGGTCCACGGGTTCCGGTGTGTGCTCGGAGGGCCTTCGGCTGATCAGGCGCCGTTGGCGGGCCAGTGCTGGCGGTAGCGCTTCACCAGCCAGCGGTTGAACTGGACCAGGGTCTCCTCCTGCCACGAGCCACGCGGAGCGAGATGCGAGTTGAGATCCTGCTGGGTCATGGCGTCCACGTAGAGGGTTCGAGCACGTGCGGGAGTTACTCCTTCGCGCTGAACCTAGTTGGCTGGCCCGGGCTGCTTCGTAT
>VXNG01000168.1 GCA_009840695.1 Acidimicrobiaceae bacterium | reverse complement strand
TCCCGGGACCGGTCCAGCGAGATGGTGCACCTTCCCCCGGCCCGGGTGTCGCAGAAGGGCGGCGCAGCCGACGATATGGCCCCCGCGCCTATGGCCCACACCTCCGGCACCGTGGCCAGCTTCACCGTGGACCGGCTCGCCTACTCTCCCAGCCCGCCCACCGTGTTCGCGGTGGTGGACTTCGACGGCGGCGGCCGGGTTCTGATGGAACTCACGGATGTCGATGCCGACGAGGTGCATGTCGGTATGCGGGTCGTGCCCACCTTCCGGCGCCTCTACACCGCCGACGACATCCACAACTACTTCTGGAAGGCCCGCCCGTTGCGCGACGGCGCCCCCGGCAGCGCACCACCGGGAGAGAGCCTGTGAGCTCGCACGGCATCACCGACCGGGTGGCTGTCATCGGCATGGGCTGTACCCCGTTCGCCGAGCACTGGGACGCCTCCCTCGACGACCTGATCATCGACGCGGCCCACGCCGCCTACCGCTCAGCCGGCATGGCCCAGGACGAAGTCGATGCCTTCTGGTTCGGTACGTCGCAGTCGGCCGCTTCCGGGCTGGGCATGGCCGGGCCTCTCAAGATTCAGGGCAAACCCGTCACCCGGGTGGAGAACTACTGCGCCACCGGCTCCGAGGCCCTGCGCCAGGCCTGCTACGCGGTGGCCTCAGGGGCTTACGACACCGCCATGGCTCTCGGAGCCGAGAAGGTCAAGGACGGCGGCTACCAGGGTCTCAACGCCTTCCCCATCCCCACCGACGGCACCCAGCGCACCCTCACCGCCGCGGCCATGTTCAGCCTGATGCTGCCCGCCTACGCCGACCGCTACGGGGTAGACCGCGACGAGTTGCGCCACGTCGCGGCCCGAATCGCCTCGAAGAACCACCACAACGGGGCCCGCAACCCGCTCGCCCAGTTTCGCCGGGAGATGTCGGCTGAGCGGATCTGCGAGATGCCCGCAGTAGCCGGGATGCTGTCGGTGTTCGACTGCGCGGGGGTGGCCGACGGGGCCGCGGCCGCCATCGTGTGCCGGGCCGAAGACGCCCACCGCTGGTGCGCCGCCCCGCTGTATGTGAAGGGCCTGTCGGTGGTCACCGGCACCGGGGCAGGGTCGCTCGACCCCGACTACGACTACACGACGATGCCGGAGTGCGCTCAGGCCGCAGCCGACGCCTACGCCCAGGCCGGCGTCGCCGATCCCCGATCCCAGCTGGCCCTGGCCGAAGTGCACGACTGCTTCACCCCCACCGAGCTGGTTCTCATGGAAGACCTGGGGTTCTCGCCGCGGGGCACGGCCTGGCGCGACGTGCTCGACGGGGTCTTCGACCTCGACGGCGAGCTGCCCGTCAACACCGACGGCGGGCTCAAGTCCTTCGGCCATCCGGTGGGGGCCAGCGGACTGCGGATGCTCTACGAGGTGTGGCTGCAGCTGCGGGGCGAGGCTCCCGCCGAACGCTGCATCCCGGACACGGACCGGACCCTGGGCCTCACCCAAAACCTGGGAGGCTATCCCGGCGAGATCGTCAGCTTCGTGGGAGTCTTCGGCACGGAAAGGGAGCATTGATATGCCCGTTCGACCCCTCACCGGCGTTCGAGTCATCGATCTTGCGGTGGATCGGGGCGAGCTTTGCGGCCGGCTTCTCAGCGACCTGGGTGCCGACGTCATCAAGGTCGAGCCGCCCGAGGGGTCGCCCAGCCGCGGCCTCCCGCCACTCGACCCGCTCACCCCGGAGCACTCGCTGTTCTTCACTATGCGCAACTGCGGCAAGCGCAGCGTCGTGATCGACCCCGGCGACGCCGCCAGCATGGCGAGCTTCGAATCCCTGCTCGCGTCCGCCGATGTGCTGATCGGGTCAGCCGAGCCTGGCGCGGCCGCAGAGGCGGGCGCCCCTGAGCTTGAGGCCGAGGTCATTGCGGCCCGTCACCCGCACCTGGTGGTCGCCTCGATCACCGCCTACGGGCGCACCGGCCCCTACTCCGGCCGCGACGTGCCGGGCTCGGTGATCGACGCCACCTCGGGTATGTGCTGGAAGGCAGGCCTGCCCGAGCGTGAGCCGCTAATGCCTCCCGGCAACATCTCCGGCGACGTCGCCGGCCTGGCGGCCGCCTTCGCCATCGTCTGCGCCCTCATCCAGCGACTCGGCCACGGGGCGGGGCAGCTCATCGACGTGTCGGCCAACGAGGCGGCCGCCCAGATCACCGACTGGTCGCTGTCCAACTCGTCCAAGGCCATGATCGAGGGGGTCGAGCCGATGGAGATCAGGGCCGGCCCCGGCCCGGTGTACACGATCCTGGCCGCGGCCGACGGGTTCGTGCGCCTGGTGGTGCTGAGTCCCCGACAGTGGCAGGCCATGAGGGCTTGGCTGGGCGAGCCCGACTACCTGCAGGACCCCGAGTACGACGGGTTCATCGCCCGGTTCATGATCGCCGACGCAGTACTCAACCCCCTCTACGAGGAGCTCTTCTCCACGATGACGATGGAGGAGGTATCCGAGGAGGCCCAGCGGCGGGGCATCGTGGCGACACCCATCCTCAAGCCCGGTGACGTGATCGCCAACGACCATTTGGAGGCCCGCAAGACATTCGATCGGGTTCCGCTGTCCACCGGCGGGGTGATGAGCCTGCCGTCGGGGTGGATGGAGACCGACGGTGAGCGGGTAGGCCCCACCGGACGGCCCCCGCACCTGGGCGAGCACACCGACGAGGTCCTGGCCGCCCTCGACGCCGAGGCAGCACCCGGACCGGTGGACGGTCTGGTCGTCTGGCCACCCGTGCCGGAGTCCGCTCCCGAGCCGGCACCGCCCCTGTCCGGCGTGAGGGTCGGCGACTTCGGCCACGGCGGCGTCGGGGTGGAGATCAGCCGGATGCTGGCCGAGTACGGCGCCGACGTCATCAAGATCGAGAGCCGCACCTACCCGGACTTCATACGAGTGATCCTGGGCGGGGAGATGTCGCCGTCGTTCGCCTCATCGTCGCGCTCCAAGCGGAGTCTGGGCATCAACGTCAAGACGGACGAGGGCCGCCGGCTGCTGCTGGACTTGGCCGCGGGGTCCGGGGGAGCGGCCCGCTTCGACGTGGTGGTCGAGAACGGCTCTACCGGGGTCATGGACGACCTCGGGTTGGGATACCGGCACTTCGCGGCGGCCAACCCCGACGTGGTGATGGTGTCCAGCCAGCTCATGGGATCCTCCGGCCCGTGGTCGGACTGGAAGGGCTACGGCCCCAACACCCAGGTGACCGGGGGCATGACCCACCTCTGGGACTATCCCGACGTCGAGCGGCCGTCAGGCTCGCAGTCGATCTTCCCGGACCACTGGGCGGGGCGCATGGGGGCGCTGGCCGCGGTGGCGGGCGTGCTGGGTCGGCGGCGGGGTGTGATGGCGCGCGGCTGCCACAGCGAGGTGTGCCAGGTCGAGCAGACGGTCGGGGTCATGGGCGATCTGCTGGCCCGGGAGTCGCTGCAGGCCGGTTCGGTCAAGCCCCAGGGCAACCGCCGGGACCTGGGCGCACCCTGGGGGTTGTTCCCCTGCGACGGTGAGGACCAGTGGGTGGCGATCTGCTGCCGCGACGACTCCGAATGGGCCTCGTTGGCGGAACTGGCCGGCGTGGACGACCCGACGTTGGCAACGGTGGCGGCCCGCCGCGGGCGGGAGGACGAAGTGGAGGAGGCCGTGTCGGAGTGGACCCGGACACTGTCAAAGCACGCCGTCACCGAGGCCTGCCTGGCCGCGGGCGTTCCTGCCGGTCCGATGCTCACCTCCTCGCAGCAGCTCCAGGACCCGCATCTGGCGGCCCGGGGCTACCTGGTGGAGCTGGACCAGCCGCCCATCGGTGTCATGACCTTCGAAGGCCCGGCCTTCACGGCCACCGGCATGGCCGACGCCGATATCCGTCCCGCCCCCGGCCTGGGCGAGCACACACGGGAGATTGCGGCCGAGTTGGGCCTTGACGAGGCCGCCATCGACGACCTGATCGCCAGCGGCATCCTGGAGACCGACAATCATCACTGATTATCGACATAACATAAAAAACTATCGAAATGAGTTGCATGCGTCATCCGGGTTGCTAGTATGCAGTCCATGGACGCTTCGGTCGCCGCCGCCATCATCGGCTCGTTGAGCGCCGCTGTGGTCGGAGGCCTCGGCTTCATCCTGACCGGCTTACGGGCCGGGGTACGGACCAATAGCGAGGACATCAAGGCCAACGGCGAGCGCATCGGCAGGCTTGAGGCGGCCTTCGGCAGGTTCGAGGAGCGCACCATCTCCGAGTTCGGACA
>VXNG01000156.1 GCA_009840695.1 Acidimicrobiaceae bacterium | reverse complement strand
AGGACCAGGAGCCTACCGGCTGACCCCCGGATTGTCACTCAGGGTTATAATTCCCTTGACTTGGGCGTAGTTGAGGGTGTTCTCGTCGATCTCCTCGACGGTGCGCTGATCACAGCGCCCCGCGAACAGCTGCCCGATGAAGCGGGCCTTGCGTTCCAGTCCCTGCCACATGTAGGTGTCGAAGCTGCCCTCGGTGACATAACGCAGGATCTGGACCTCATCGAACTGATTGCCCGGCCTCAGGATCCGGCCCTCTCTCTGTTCGATGTCGGCGGGCCGCCACGCCGCGTCGAGGTGGTGCATGGCGGCGAGCCGGGTCTGGATGTTGACGCCGGTGCCGGCCTTCTCGGTGCTGGCCAAAAGCACCGACACCGAGCCGTCGCGGCACGCCGAGTAGAGGCGTTGCTTGTCGTCGGTGCTGTCGTAGTCGTGGATGGCGGCGATCTGGTCCCGGGGGACGCCGCGGCGTTCCAGCGAGTCGGTCAGCAGGTCATAGACGCACACCTTGGCGCTGTCCGATCCCGGGACGCCCATGTCGCAGAACACCACCTGCAGCGCCCCCGGGCGGGGGTGGGCCGCTCCGGTGAAGTGATCTTCGAACGTGCGGTCGGCGTGCTTGGACCAGATGGCGTGAACATACGCCGCGCAGGCCTCGACTTTGGAGGGGTCGCCCTGGGGGAGCCCCACGAGGCCCAAGTGCAGCGCGGCTTTGCGGCCGTCGCTGGTGATGAGCAACATGTTGTCCTCGCGGGGGTCTTTGCCTGAGAGGTTCTCTGAGCGCACGACCAGCTGCTCGACATAGGTGTGGAGTTCTTCGGTGCCGGGCACCGGCACGATCTGGGGTTTGCCGCCGTCGAGGGCGGGGCGTTGCAGGCCCATGTCCTCGGCTCGGCGGAAGTCGGCGTTGACCGCCACCAGCTGCATGAGCTCCGGCACGTTGCAGTAGGCTGCGAAGCGGCTCTTGGTGCGCCAGCCCTTTCCGGTGGGTCGCAGCTCCTGGCCGGTGACCACCCGCCCGAACGCGGCGGCCCAGGCGTCGAACGCGGCGACGCCGCAGCGGGCGAGGTGGTCCGGTTGGACGTAGCGCTGCATGACCCACAGCTCCGCCACCCGGTTGGCGACCGGTGTGCCGGTGGCCATCACCGTCCAGGCCCGCCGGTCGGGGTAGGTCTCGCGCAGCCACCGGATCTTCATCTCCATGAGCCGCGCTCGCACGGAGCCCTGCGAGGTGGCGAAGTCCGGGTTGGACGACGCCACGGGCAGCGACTTGTAGTGGTGGGCTTCGTCCACGAACAAGAAGTCGATGCCGGTGTGCTCCCACAATGTGCTGTCATCGGCGGTGCGCTCCAGGGCCTTCTCCAGCTTGGCGCGCTCCGCTTCGATGCGTTTCTCGATGCGCTTGATCGTGCGGCGCGCTCCGCCTTCCTTGAGCGCGGTGAGGGCGTCGCGCCATTCCGCGAGCCGGTCAGAGATGTAGTTGGCCTCCACCTCGGGCGATACCGGCATCAACCGGAACGTGGTCAGCGGGATCACCACCGCGTCCCAGTCGTCATTGGCGCAGCGGGCGATGAGCTGTTTGCGGCCCTCGGGGCTGGTGCGCTCGGCTTCGAAGGGGATCAGGACCTTGGCTTGGGGGAATGCTCTGCGTATCTCGCCGGCGTACTGCTCGACGAGGTGGTTGGGGACGACATGGCACGCCTTGGACACCATCCCGAGGCGTTTCATCTCCATGCCGGCCACAGCCATCGTGAGGGTCTTGCCCGCACCGACCTCATGCGCCAACAGCAGGTCCCCGGCCAGCACGACGCGCGCGGCGGCCTCGCGCTGATGGGGGTGCAGCTCCAGGCCCTCGCGCAGGCCCGGCGGGTTGATCCACTCCGGCCCGACCTGGGGCGCCACCCAGGACCGGAACGTGTCGTTGTAGGCCCGCAACAAGCGGGTCCGGCGCTCGGGATCGTCCCCGAACGCCCAGCGGTGCAGCTCGGCCTGCCAGGCCTCCAGCTTCTCGTTGGCCGCGGCGGTGGCCACCTCGTTGACGACCCGGCGATCATCAGCCAGGCGGTCGGTGATGACGATGGGCCGTCCCCGCAGGCCGTGCTCGACCACCGAGATCGCCGAGATGCGGTCGGTGCCCCACTGGGCCTCGGTGGCTCTGGTCCAGTTGACGCCCTCGACGTTCCAACCCCCGGCGGGGCTGTAGGTCACCACCAGATCCTCGACCGGGCCGAGGGTGTCGCAGATGAACTCCTCCATGTCGTCGACGCTGAGCCATGTCGCTCCAAGCCGCAGAGCGATGTCCTCGGCGCCGACATCGGTGGGGATGATCGGCTCCAGCGCGGCGACGTTGGCCTCATAGGCCGTGTCGTGCTCCGCCGCGGAGCGAGCCTCGGCCAGCTTCTCGCGGACGTTGCCCGACAGATACAGCGGCGCCGGCTCCCACGCGCCTGCCTGGGCGGGGTCGCGGTAGGCGACGTTGTCAGCCGCGAGGTCTGCGGGTTCCCATTCCCAGTCGGTGGCCTCAGCCATCCAGGCGATGTCGATGCGGCCCAGCGCGGCCACCGACGCCACCACAGCGTCGCTGAGTGTCTCGATGCTCGTGGCGGACGGCGGGCGGCGCACGACCCGCTGGCGGAAGATCTCGCTCTTGGCGGCCCGGCCCGTCTCGGGATCGAAGACCTCCAAGGCCAACACGGCCGGATAGTCGGGATCGACTACTGCGAAGCCGCCCATCTTGGGGAGCCGACGGCGCGGGGTGGGGGTGTCGTCGTCGCCGGCGGGGCGGTCAGCGGTGCCGCGGTTGAGCGGCCCGTAGCCCCCGGTGTAGGTGTCGTAGGTGACGTTCAGCCATCGGCGCAGCCCGTCGAGGTGCCCTTCTGGCTCGTCAGCCGCCTCGGCGGCTATCAGTTCGGCCATCGCGTCGCGCACCGCGATCACCCGGCGCAACTCGTTGGTGTCCGACCGCGGTTTGGGGACGTACTCGACGACCCGGCCAGCCACCATCTGTGCGAACTTGCGGCTGCCGGGGACCGCCAGCAGCGACCCCTCCTTGGCCCACGGCGGCCAACCACCCGGCGGGGCCCTCACCACCGCCTGCTCCTCGTCGCCGTCGGCTGCGGCCGGCCCGGCGGCAAGGCTGGGGCGACGGCGGTGCAGCCCCGAGGGCACGTCCTCGATCTCAGCGGTGTCCACCACCGCAGCCAGGGCCTCGCCCAGCTGCGCGGCGAGGTCGTCGCCGCGGGGGTTGACCATCGTCTCGTCTTGGCCGTACAGGCCCCGGCCCTTGACCATCTCGCCCAGCACCAGCTCGGGCCGCTCGGCATACCAGCGGTTGTGGCTGGGGGTGTCGTCGTCGCCGCCGTTGAGCACATACCACGCCTCGATGGGGTCCACGTCCCATATGGCGGGCCGCCTGGGCATCTCCAGGGGCTCGCGCCGGCGCTGGAACATCACCACGTCGGTCATGACCCTGGTGCCGGACTGGTCCTCGAAGGCGCCGTTGGGCAGGCGCACCGCTCCCAGCAGCCGTCCGTGGCGGGCCAGCTCGAGGCGGGCGTCGGGCGACAGAGCGTCGAGGGTCCACGACGAGGTGATCGCCACCAGCAGCCCGCCAGGGTCCAGCAGTTGCAGCGACTTGGCCAAGAAGTAGTTGTGCAGCACCAGCTCGGCGCCGTTGGCGTAGGGGTCGTGGGGGGTTACGTCAGCGAAGGGGACGTTGCCCACCACCAGGTTGAAGCCGCCGGCGTGGTGCTTCTCGAACGGGCTGGCCACCACCGTCGCGGCCGGGTGCAACAAGGCGCATATCTGCGCGGTCACGGGGTCGCGCTCGACGCCGGTCATCTCGATATCGAGGCCCGGCGGGGCGGTGGCCATGAACACTCCGGGCCCGCATCCCGGCTCCAAGACCCGGCCGCTAGTGAACCCCGCTTGTGCCGCGGCCGCCCACATCGCCGCCGCGATCTCCGGGGAGGTGTAGTGGGCGTTGATGGTCGAGGCTCGGGCTGCCTCGTACTCGTCGGGGCTCAACAGCGCCTCGACTCGTTCGGCCTGGCGGCGCAGAGCGTTGCTGCGGGCGTCGAACAACTCCGGCAGCGCCCCCCACCCCGACCAGCGGCCCAGCACGGCGCGCTGGGTGTCATCCGCGGTGCCGCCGCTGGCCCGCAACCCGACGAGGACCTCCAGCGCGGCGATGTTGGCGCTGGCCCTCGCCGCTTTGGTTCTTGGCGGCCGGTAGAGGCCCCCGCTGGGGCCCAGGCCGTCTAGCTCGGCGCCAGCGCCGG
>VXNG01000149.1 GCA_009840695.1 Acidimicrobiaceae bacterium | reverse complement strand
CAGAACATCATCACCTCGGTGCACGCGGCCCGCGACCAGATGCGATCGTGATCGGAGCTCGATTGGTTCAGGGGGTGGGGTCTTCGTGATCGGCGAGTCGGTTCCCCGTCTCGAAGACCAGCCTCTGCTGCGGGGCGAAGGACGATTCGTCGCCGACATCAACCTTCCGCACCAACTCCACATGAGGATCGTCAGATCCCATGTTGCCCACGGAACGATCACCTCGATAGACGCCACCGAGGCTCTGGCCGTGCCCGGTGTGGCTGCGGTCTGGACCGGCGCCGATGTGGTCGATGTCCCGCCTATCGACTTCAGGCAGGTGGGCGCGGACCAGATGGTGCCCTACCGCCAGCCGATCCTGGCCACCGAGCGCGTGCGTTACGTGGGCGAGCCTGTTGCCGCGCTGTTCGCGGCCGACCCATACATCGCCGAGGACGGCGCCGAGTCGGTGGTGGTGGAGGTGGCGGAGTTGGCGCCGGTGCTCGACGTCGCCGGCCCGCTCGGCGATTTTGACGGGCGGCTCGACACCGAGGCGTACCTCTTCACCGAGGAGACCGGCGATGTCGACGGGGCCTTCGCGGCGGCCGAGCACACCTTGTCGGTCGAGTTCGGGGTGGGGCGCCACACCGGCGTGCCCCTGGAGTGCCGGGGTGCGGTGGCCGTGCACCACCAAGCCACGCAGACGCTCGAGTTCTTGGGCGCGGCCAAGGTCCCGTTCCAGAACCGCGACGCCCTGGCCAGAATGCTCGGCCTGCCGCCCTCGCGTGTCGTGCTGCGCGAAGCCCATGTGGGGGGTGGGTTCGGCGTGCGGGGCGAGCTCTACCCCGAGGACGTCCTGGTGGCCTTGGCCGCCCTGCGGCTGGGTCGGCCGGTGAAGTGGATCGAGGACCGCCAGGAGCACCTGGTGGCGGCCAACCACTCGCGCGATCAGCGTCACCGGCTGCGGGTCGCGACCGACGCCCGGGGGGTGATCGAGGGCCTGGAGGTCGACTTCGTGAGCGATCAGGGCGCCTACGTCCGCACTCACGGGGCGACGGTGTCAACCCTGGCCGCGGCCATGCTGCCAGGCCCGTACCGGATCCCGAACTATCGCGTCACCGGCCGGGTGCGGCTGTCCAATAAGACCCCGGCCGGCACCTACCGGGCGCCGGGGCGCTACGAGAGCACTTTCGTGCGGGAGCGTGCGCTCGACGCGATCGCGGCCGAACTGGGCATCGACCGGGCTGAGGTCCGCCGCCGCAACCTGATCGGATCCGACGAGATGCCCTTCGAGCGCGGCATCGACGCCCTCGGTACGTCGGTCGTCTACGACTCCGGGCTGTACGAGACGATGCTCGACCGGGTCATGGACCACATCGACTACCCCGCCCTCACCGAGTCGCTGGCCCAGCGACGGGCGACCGGTGAGCTGGTCGGGCTGGGTCTCGGCTTCTTCGTGGAGAAGTCGGGCCTCGGGCCGTTCGCGGGGAGCCGGGTCGAGGTCGACCCCTCAGGCTGCGTGACCGTGACCACCGGGGAGGCGTCGGTGGGCCAGGGCTTCGAGACGGTCATGGCCCAGATCTGCGCGGAGATCCTCGGCGTCGGCTTGGACAGGGTCTCGGTGGTCCACGGCCAGACCGATCAGATGTCCTACGGGATGGGTGCCTTTGCCAGCAGGGCCACGGTGATGGCCGGAACCGCGACCCACAGTGCCAGCGTCGCCCTGCGCCAGCGGGCCATCGAAGTGGCCGCCGAGATGCTCGAGGCCAACGTCGAAGACTTGGTGCTCGTCGACGGCGCCGTGAGTGTGGCTGGCTCGCCCGCACAGGCCGTCCCGCTGGGCGAGATCGCGTCCGCTCTCGGCCCGGCGTCGCCCTATGCGAAGGGCCGGCCGGGACTGGTGGTCGAGGAGTGGTACACCACGAGTCACATGAACTACCCGTACGGGCTTCACGCCGGTGTGGTGGCGCTCGACCCGGGCACGGGTCGCGTCTCGTTCGAGCGGTACGTGATCGCTTACGACATCGGCCGGGCGATCAACCCGATGCTGGTGGAGGGCCAGATCGTCGGCGGCGCCGCGCAGGGCCTCGGCGGCGCGCTGTTCGAGGACTTCAGCTACGACGAGATCGGACAGCCCCTGGTGACGACGTTCATGGACTACCTGATGCCCACTGCGGCCGAGATGCCCGACGTGGAGATCCTGTTGTCCGAGGACGCCCCCAGCCCGCTGAACCCTCTCGGCGTCAAGGGCGCGGGGGAGGGCGGCACCAACGCCTGCGGCGCGGTCGTGGCGGCCGCCATCGACGACGCCCTCGGCCGACCCGGCGCGGTCACCTCCCTGCCCATCACCCCCGAACGCCTCCACGCCATGTGCCGGGTCGATGCGGCCGCGGGGTTGATCTAGCGAGCGGCTCGGGCCTCCTCCGGGCTGCCCGGCAGGATTCCCAGGCCCGGGTCTGCGGTCGCGCCGAAGGCGTCGTTGGGCCGGGGGTTCGATGTGCCCCACAGATCCGACTGCTCGGGTACGGACTCCCATGTGCGCACTACCCAGTCCGGACCGTCGGTGAGTTCGAGTCCGGTTGTGAACTCACAGATAAAGCCCGCGGGCGAACGGAAGTAGGCGAACGTGTTGTCGCCGGGCCCGTGCCGGCCCGGGCCCCACAGCAGCCGGTGGCCCAGCCGCATGGCACGGCCGGTGGCTCGCATGAAGTCGTCGACGTCTGCGCACTCGTACGCAACGTGGTTCAGTCCTGCATTCGGGGCGGCGGCCAGGGCGATCTGGTGGTGGTAGCGGCTGGTGGTCATGAAGACGAGCTTGTCCTCGAGCCAGTCGGTGATCCGGAAGCCGAGCGCGGTGCAGTACCAGCCCGACAGCGCGGCGATGTCGCTGCTGTCGAACACGACGTGGCTCAGGTCGAGCGGCACCCCCTGGCCGGTCTGTTGGCCGGGCGGGGTCCGTAGGGGGGTGTCGGCCGCGATGGACAGCAGGTGGCCCTCGGGGTCGAACACCTCGAAGCCGTACCCTCCGTCCACCGTCGGGCCGGCACTGCCGACCACATTGGCCTCCATCCCGAGGAGGTGAGCGTGAACCTGGTCGACCTGATCGCGGCTGTCGACCCCGAACGCCACCGCATCGACCCGGTCGACAGGGGCGGGGCGCAGCGTCGTGACGGCAGGCTCGATCGATCCAGGGGCAGAGAACCGGGCACAACCCGACTCGCTGTTCTCCGGGACCAGCGCGAACACCTCGCGCAGGAAGCGGGCCTGGGCCTCGACGTCGCGCAGACCGAAGCCGATGCTGCGCAGCCTCATGTTCTCACCTCCTCTGCACCCGGTCAGAGGATGGTCCGGGGCCGGGGCGCGTCCACGATCGCGTCGAGGAGGACGACGAACCGCGACATGATGGAGAACGAGTCACCCGTCCGGCGAACGATGTCGAACCGCTCACCGGTCATCTCCCCCGGCTGGATGCCCTGCCGGACCATGGCCGCCCGGACGTTGATACGGGCCAGATAGGTGTCGGGGCGGTCCGTCGATCTTACGCGAAGAGCCGACAGGAACCGGCGCGTGCGCACCGCAGGCCGGTCCGCCCACGAGACCGCAATGTTCTCGTCGGTCAGCCGGGCCACCCAGTTCTCGATGATCGAGTCGCGGGTCTCGTCCATGAACAGCGCCGACGGGTCGTAGCCCAGCTGGGGGTGCTGGTCGGTGACCAGCGGCACCGGCACGTGGTAGGTGAAGCCCTCATCAACCAGGTCGAGCCATTCGGTCAGGCGCCACTCGTCGAGAAGCTCAGCCTCGTAGGCGTAGAAGAGATTCAACTCCTGATGGATCGACAGCGGTGCGGGCGCTCCGGCGGTGGTCGGATGGACCCAACGCGCTTTGATCATCAGCCGGGTCCGGCTGATTCGGCGACGGCGGTCAGTTCCATGCGGCGGCGCCACTCGGTGAGGAAGCCCCGCAGTGTGTGCTCACTGCGGTCGGCGTCCTGCACATGGCCGGGCCACTCCAGGCCGTGCGCGTCGGGATGATGGGTCCCGGCCACATAGTCGTAGAACTGATCGAGCCCGACCGGCCCGCGGTTGGCCTCGGCCATACCGAGGAAGTTCTCGTTGTCGTCGAGCTCGAACATCCCGCCCGGGCCGTTAGTCCTGAGGTAGGCCCGCTGCGAACGCTCCTTCCAATCCTCCGACGCGTCGACCGGCACGAGATGCCACCACCAGATCTCCGAGGACCCCTCGTCGATCGGCACCTTCAGGGTGAGCCTCGTATAACGGCACATCGAACCGGGCCCGTCGGTAGCGGTCTTGAAGTTCTCGAGGAAGG
>VXNG01000002.1 GCA_009840695.1 Acidimicrobiaceae bacterium | reverse complement strand
CACATGCTGGCCATCAACAACGAGATGGGCTTCAAGCCCACCCACCTGATGGGCTGCTGGCAGGCCGACCTCGAAGTGCTGGAGGCGGCGATCAGCCGCCGCGAGCCAGCAGGCGGGTCCGCAGCAGGTTGAGGGCGGTGATGGTCGAGAGCTGGCGCACCATGACCCTGGCCATGTTGAAGCGCACCCTGACCGCTTCTGGTTCACCGTCGAGATGCAGACCGATCCAGACTGTGCCCGGTTCCGCGTCCTCGTGGCGATCGGGGCCGGCCGCGCCGGTCGTGGCCAGGCCCACGTCGGCACCCAGCACCCGGCAGGCTCCGGCGGCCATGGCCAGCGCCATCTCGGAGCTGACCGCGTTCACGTCCGGCGCGCCGAGAACGCCCGTCTTGAGCGCCCGGTCGTAGGGCACGACCGCGCCGCGCAGCACGTCGCTGGCGCCGGGAACCTCGGTCAAGCGGGCCGCGATGAGACCGCCGGTCACCGACTCCGCCAGGCCCAAGGTGAGGCCTCCCTCTCGCATCAGGGCCAGCACCACCGACTCCATGGTGTCGTCGTCGGTGCCGAACACTGCCTCCCCGATCACCGCACGGGCCCTTGACTCCACTGTTGACAGCACTCCTTCGGCGGTATCGTCGTCGGCCGCCTTGGCGGTGATGCGAACCTTGAGACCCTCCATGCCGCTGGCCAGGAAGGCGATGGTGGCTTCTCCAGTGGCGTCGAGCCGCCGCATCTCCGGCTCCAGGACCTCGGCCAGGCCCGACTCGGAGTAGCCCCAGGTGCGCAGCGTCCGGCTGCGGATCACCTGCCGCTCGCCCGCCCTGCTCTGCAGGTCGGGCAGCACGCACTCGCTGACCATCTTCTGCATCTCCCACGGAACACCGGGAACGGCGTAGATCACCTTCTCGCCACCGGCGCCGTCGCCGCCGGCCGACCCTGCAGAACCGGCGCCTCGCCTCACCGGGCAGATCAGGCCGGGCGCAGTGCCGGGCTGCACGTCCATCACCGTTGCACCGACAGGAACATCGGCCTGCTGCAGGTTGTTGGCGGGCATCTGCCGGTCGCGGCGGTAGAACCTCGCTCGAATCCGCTCCACAACGGCGTCGTCGCGGCGCAACTCCACACCCATGACGGCCGCAATCGCATCGCGGGTGATGTCGTCGGGAGTCGGGCCGAGGCCCCCGCAAACGATCACCGCATCACTGCGGTCCAACGCCTGCTCCAGCGCGGCGGTCATCCGACCGAGGTTGTCCCCGACCTTGGTCTGGAAATGGCTGTCGATCCCTGCCAGCGCGAGCTGCTCACCGATCCACGACGAGTTGGTGTCGACGATCTGGCCGAGCAGCAGCTCGGTCCCGATCGCCACTACCTCGCACTTCACGACGGGGAGCGGGACTGCGCCCGCACAGAACGGCCATCGAGCATGTACTGCAACCCGGTGGCCACCGTGAACACCACCGCCACCCACAGCGCGACGGTCAGCACCGCATCCGAGTTCTCCAGGGTCGGCATGATCGCCATCGCCAGAGCCACACCCTGCACGAAGGTCTTGTACTTGGCGGACCGTCGGGCCGGTATCGACACTCCCTCCCCCGCCCACCGGGCCCTCCACGCGGTGATCCCGAGCTCGCGGAAGGCCAGAATCGTCACCGGGACCCACCAGTAGCGCTCCACCGCCACCAGGCAGTACGCGGCTCCCAGCACCACCACCTTGTCGGCCAGCGGGTCGAGGAACGCGCCGCTGCGGCTGGTGACGTTGGCCCGTCGAGCCACCCGCCCGTCGAAGAAGTCGGTACCGGCCATGGCTACGCCCAAGCCGAAGGCGGCCCACGAAGCACCCCGGCTCTCCTCTGCCTGCAGGATCAGCAGGAACAGCAGCGGCGACAGCAGCAGGCGGGCGAGCGTAAGCAGGTTGGCGGGATGCAGCAGGCTGGCCTGTGCGGGCGCTTGGGCGTCGCCGGGGGCGCTCACACCGCCTCCAAGTCGCAGCCAACTGCGGCGGTGACGGTCACGTGCACGAAGGTACCCGCGACCAGGCCGGCGGGCACGTGCACGACCCCGTCGATCTCTGGGGCTTCGCGATGGGTCCGACCCACGCCCGGCTCGTCCACCAGAACCTCGACCCGGCGGCCGACCAGCATGTCGCGGCGACGGGCGGTGATGGCGTCCTGCAGCTCGCCCAGTTCGGCCAGCCTCTCGGAGCGCAGAGCCTCGTCCACCTTGCCGTCCAGGGTGGACGAGAACGTTCCCGCCTCCTCGGAATAGGCGAAGAACCCGCACCAGTCGAGCTGCGCCTCTTCCACGAAGCGCAGCAGCAGGTCATGGTCTTCCTCGGTCTCTCCGGGGTAGCCGACGATGAAGTTGGACCGGAAGGCCGCCTCCGGCTCGCGCCGGCGGATCGTCTCGATGCGAGCCAGGAATCGCCTGCCGTCGCCCCATCGGCGCATGCGGCGCAGCAGAGGTCGCGACACGTGCTGGAGCGACAGGTCGAAGTAGGGCACCCCGGTGGCGCAGATGGCGTCAATCAGAGTGTCGTTGAGGTCAGACGGGTACAGGTACAGCAGCCGGGTGCGGCGGGCGCGGGCCGACACCGCCTCCACCAGCGGCACGATGCGACGCTCTCCCCGACCCTGGTCGCGCCCGTAGGAGGCGAGGTCCTGGGCCACCAGCACGATCTCTACCGCATCGAGTTGTTCGACTTCAGTGAGGATCTGCTCGACCGTGCGGCTGCGCTGGGGGCCGCGGAAGCTGGGAATGGCGCAGAAGCCGCAGGCGCGGTCGCATCCCTCGGCGATCTTCACGTACGCCCACGGGCGGGGCGACGGCGGCCGGGGCAGGTTCAGCAGATCGAACGCCGGGATGGGGCGGGCGGGGCGAAGGCCGAGTTCCACCGGCACGCCGGGCTCGACCGGCAACGAGAGCTCCACCGGCCCGCCGGCGGGCTGGGACGGCGCCGAGGGCCCAGCCACCAGCGTCACCCCGAAGCCGGCGATTCGGTCGGCTTCCGGCAGGGCCGCGGCCAACTCGTCTCCGTAACGCTCGGCGAGGCAGCCGGTCACCACCAGCGAAGCGCCGGGCGCCTTGGTCTCAGCCAGAGCCAGAATCGTGTCGATCGACTCCTGGCGGGCTTCTTCCACGAACGCGCACGTGTTGACGACCACCATGTCGGCGTCGGCCGCCTCGCGTGCCGGTGACAGCCCGTCCGCAACCAGCAGTCCGGCGAGCTTGTCGGAGTCGACCTGGTTCTTGGGGCACCCCAGCGTGTGCACCACGAAGGACTGGGGCCCGCCGGACATCTTGCTAGATGCCTGCGGTGCCCGTCGGCGGGGGCAGCGTCGTCGCGGTCGGCGGAGGCGCGTGGGGACCGCAATCGCCCGAGATGATGTCGCCGATGCGGTCGACGCGGGGGCCGGAGTCGACTGGAACGGGCACGCCGTCGACATCGAGCAGGTGGGGATGGAACGCCCAGCCGACAACCTTGTCGCCGTCGAAATCGATCTGCAGGACGCCGGTCTCGCCGCTCATGTTCTCTCTGGGCTCCCAGATGAAGTTCCCCAGCGAGAAGGCCACCAGCTTCTCTCCGGTGAACACCACGGGCTGCAGCACGTGGGGATGGTGGCCGATAATCGCATCTGCGCCCGCTTCGAGGAGTTGCCGGGCGAGCGAGCGCTGCTCCTCGGTCGTGCAGGGGTTGCGCTCGATTCCCCAGTGGACCACCACGACCACGGCGTCGGCGGCGGCAGTGGCGGCCCGGACGGTGTCGAGCACGCGGGCCAGGTGGGGAATGTGCGCCGACGCGATCCCCGGCGTGGTGGCACCCGCGGCGAAGCCGGAGGGAACGATCAAGGAGGCTCCTACGAAGGCCACGTCCAGTCCGCCCGCGGTGGTCAGGGTCCGGTAGCGGTAGGCCTCGTCGATGTCGCGGCCGGCGCCGACAGTCACCACCCCGGCACCTTCCAGCAGGTCGATGGTGTCGGAAAGGGCGTCGCCGCCGTAGTCCATGGCGTGGTTGTTGGCCAGGTTGGCAACCCGGACGCCTCCGTCCGCTATGCGCCCCGCCGCGGAGGGCGGCGCTCGGAACACGTACGTCTTGTGATGGGGTGCGCCCCTATCGCTGATCGCCATCTCCACGTTCACCACCGAGAGGTCGGCCGATCCAAGCGGGGGTGTGATCGACGCGAAGGGATCGATGCCCAGCCTCTCGGACCGTTCCATCAGCACATCGCCGCCGGCCAGCAGGGTCCAGGTCCGCGTGGATCCGGTGGTCGTGGTGCTCGGTGCGGTGGTGGTCGGATCCGTGGTCTGCGGGGGCAGGGTGGCGG
>VXNG01000181.1 GCA_009840695.1 Acidimicrobiaceae bacterium | reverse complement strand
TGAGGTGGGCCTCCTTGGTGAGATGCCACTTGCCGAGCATGAACGTCGCCCAACCCGCGTCGCGGAACGTCTCGGAGATGGTCACCGCATTGTCCCGCAGTTCGTGGCTGTAACCCGGGAATCCAGGATCGCTGTGGGCCACCTGGGCCATGCCGGCCATGTGGGAGTTGAGTCCGGTCAGCAGCGACGCCCGAGTCGGTGAGCACATGGGGTTGACGTGGAAGTCGGTATAGCGCAGTCCCTCGGCCGCGAGCCGGTCCAGTTCCGGGGTGTCGATCTCGGATCCGTAGCAGCCCAGATCGGAGTAGCCGAGGTCGTCGGCCATCATCACGATCACGTTCGGCGCCCCTGACGGCGGTATCACCGGCTCAGGCCAGTGGGGTTCAGAAGTCGAGAAGATCTTGCCGACGGTGCCCTCGAAGCCGGCGTACGGCGCGGTCGGATCCACGGTCTCGGGGCTCCGAGCCCCGGAAGCGGCCACCGTCACGGCTTGAAGAAGGCTGGACTGGTGGCTTTGGCCGGGATCTCCGCCAGCGGGGTGGCCACCTGCTCCACGGTGGGGCCGTGCTCGGCGGCCAGCGGGGCCAGCCGGTCGAGATCAAAGCCGTACAGATCGGCCGCATTGGCGCCCAATATGGCCGTCATGTCGGCCTCGCTCCAGTCACTGAAGGCCCGCTGGAGGCTCTCCAGCGAGTACGGGTAGGTGCCCTCGTGGTGGGGGTAGTCGCTGCCCCACATCACCTTGTGCACCCCCACCTTGCGGATGGCGGCCGCCTCGCCCGGCGACGGGAAGCTGGCCCCGATCCACACATTGCGGTCGAAGTACTCCGACGGCTTCAGCGGCAGCACGATGTCGGCCGCGAAGCCGAGCTCACCGACGCGACCGTGGCGCATCTGGCGGTGGTAGCCGTCCATGCGGCGCAGTTCCTCCACCAGCCAGGCCACCCCCTGCTCGGTCATCACGTAGCGCAGCGTCGGGAACCGCTCGAACACGCCTGACATGATCAGATGGGCGAGGTTGCGGTGCGAGTAGAAAGGCACCTCCATCAGGAAGATCACTCCGGCCGCCGGAGCCTTGCCGTAGTCGGGCCCGCCGTTGCCGCCGTGCTGGGTCATGATCAGGTCGAGATCGGAGGCCGCGGCCCACAGCCGGTCCCAGCGCGGGTCCCAGAAGCCGGGGAGGTCGCTGTCGGGCGGGACGTGGGGCAGCAGGAAGCTGCGGAACCCCTCGGCCGCGGCCCACTCGAGGGTGGCCACCGCGTCGTCGAGGTCGTCGGCGAAGACCTGGGGAAGCCCGCAGCGCTGATCGGGGTAGCGGGCGCACCAGTCCCGCAGCCAGCGGTTGTGGGCGGTGATCCCGGCGAAGCGGCGCTCGTAGTCGGCCCGGTCCGACGGGGGGCGGGCGATGAGAGACCCGGTCGGGTAGAAGGGCGGGACCGTGTTGGGAAACGTGATCTCGGCCACGATGCCGTCGGCGTACTGCTCCGAGAGCCTCCGGTCGTCGTCCCAGTTGCGGGACCGACCATCGTCCTGCAGGTCGCGGTACGGATTCCGGTAGGCGCCCCTCCACTCCTTGAACTCGTCCCGCCAGGCCGCGTCGAGATACTCCTCGTAGGCGGCCATATTGCCCCCGGCATGGCAGTCGGAGGAGATGATCGTGTAGCGGTCCCCGGCAGCGTTGTGCAACTCGCTCATGTGCTGATGCTCCTCGTCGCAGCGTTCCGGAAGGCAGGCGGCGGATCGCTGGCCCCGGCGCCGAGTGCTCCCGCATCACCGTCGCGCTCGCCTGTGGTGCGAAGTGTACGCTGGCGGCTCCGCAGATAGTTCGGAGCCGCCATGGTCTCGGTGGACATGCGTACCCGGCTCGACGCCGACGTAGTCCTGATCGATCCCGTCATGTTCGTGGCCGACGAGCTTCCCGATTTCCTAGACCGCAACGGCTGGCTCGCAGCCCGGGGCGCGGCTCTGGTGGGCGTCAAGGCCCTCGGGATCGACGTGGAAGGCACGGGCTTCACTCTCGAGCCGACCGAGCGCACCATCGAGTTGCGCCGCGGCACTTCCGGTGCCCGGGTTGTGGTGGAGCTGGACCGGAACTCCTTCAGCGACCTGGTCCAGGACCTGCAGACACCCCAGACCCTGGCCACCTCCCTCGTCACCCGCCTGCCGATGGCCGACCACTTCCGCTGGCTCAAGTGGTGGCCGGTGCTGCGGGCCATCATCGACGGCCGCCCCGTCCATGAGCCCGGCGACATCGCGTTCCACGACCGGGACGGCCGGCCCCTTGATCTGGGCCGGCGATTCACGCCGGAGGACGACGACGCCGAGATTGCCCATTTCCTGGGCGAGGCCGGCTTCCTGCACCTCGAGGGCTGGTGGCCCGCGGAGATGATGGCCGAGATCTCGGTTGACATGGACCGAGCCCTGCCCGTCTACCAGCCCGACGACGGCCGCAGCTGGTGGGCGACCACCGGCGACGGCTCGAACCGATGTGTGAGGATGCGCTATTTCCAGGAGCACTCGCCGGCAGCCGACGAACTTCTCGGTAATCCGCGCCACGCTCGCATCGGCGCCCTCACCGACGACGGCCACGTCGCCCGGACCCGGGTCCACGGCGAGAACGCCATCGAGGCGCTGGTGAAGCCGCTCGACGTGGTGTCGGGCATCTCGGATCTTCCGTGGCACAAGGACTGCAGCCTCGGCCGTCACAGCTACGACTGCTGCGCGATGACGACCGGGATCTCGGTGACCGGCGCCGATGAGCTCTCGGGCCAGTTGGCGGTGGTGGCCGGCTCGCACCGGGCCAACGTGCAGCCCAACTTCATCCATCCCTATCTCGACCTTCCCATCGTGCCGCTGCCGACCCGGACCGGGGACGTCACGGTGCACCTGAGCTGCACCCTCCACATGAGCTATGCGCCCGTAGAGCGAGAGCGCCGGGTGATGTACACCGGGTTCTCCCTGCCCGGTGAGAGGGGCAACACCATCGGCGCCGACCTGGGCTCGGTGCGCGAGAACGCCCACCACAATGTGAGCCAGACGCCGGCCGCCCTCCAGCACGCGGGGCGCTAGAAGATGGCTGCGTCAATCGGCCTGATCGGAGAGAGATGATCAACGCAGAGGTCGTGCACGCCGCCGAGGCAGGCCTGGGCGAGGGCTGTGTGTGGTCGCCGGTGGAGAACCTGCTCATCTGGGTCGACATCAACGGCCAGTCCGTGCATCGCTTCGATCACAGCACAGGCCAGCCCGTGGGTGTGTGGCACTACCCGGACACGGTCGGAAACGCCGCCCCCCGCGCCGGCGGAGGGCTGGCGCTCGGTCTGGGCCCCTCGGTGGCGCTCACCGACCGGGTCGGCGCCATCGAAACCATGATCGAACTGCCCGGCGAGCCAGCGTCGAACCGGACCAACGACGGTGCGGTCGACCCCCGGGGCCGATTGTTCCAGGGAACGCTGAGCGGCACCGAACCCGGTGCGCCGGTGGCCTCGCTGTACCGGGTGGACGGCGACGGCACGGCCCGGCGGGTGCTCTCCGACGTGATGATCTCCAACGGCATCGGCTGGAGCCCCGACCAGACCACGATGTACTACATCGACACGCTGACCTTCCGGGTTGACCGGTTCGACTACGACCCTGACACCGGCGAGATCGAGGGGCGGCGCCCCTTCATCACCTTCGACGGCAGCTCCGGCGGCCCCGACGGCATGACGGTCGACGCCGACGGGTGCCTGTGGGTGGCGATGTTCGGCGGCTACCAGGTGCAGCGCTTCTCGCCCCAGGGGGAGCCGCTCGAGACGGTGTCCACCCCCGGCTCTCCCCAGACCACCTGCTGCTGCTTCGGCGGTCCGGACCTCGACACGCTCTACATCACCACCGGACGATCTGCACTCTCCGGTGTCAGCACCGACGGCGAGCCCAACGCCGGTGCGCTCTTCGCCGCCGATGTAGACGCGGTGGGGCAGCCCACCAACCTGTTCGCCGGTTGACGATCATCGGGGAGGCTCTGAGAGGCCTCGTCCCGGACGGTGACATTGGGCACACCGCGGCCTCTTGGCCCGCTGCGCTGCGTATATTCGGGTTCGCCCCCGGTTGCTTTCGAAAGGTCCGCGCCCGCGATGACGATCGAGCTTGCTCCTCTCCCCTACCCGCTCGACGGGCTCGCACCCCACATATCCGAGCGCACCATGAGCTTCCATTACGGCCGCCACCACGCCGGCTACGTGGCCAGCGTCAACAGCACGATCGCGGGGACGGCCCACGAGAATGCCTCGCTGGAGGACATCGTGGCCGCGGCCGACGTGCCGTCGGCACTGTTCAACTGCTCGGCCCAGGCCTGGAACCA
>VXNG01000102.1 GCA_009840695.1 Acidimicrobiaceae bacterium | reverse complement strand
TCCGGCTCTGGCTGGCGCTCCACGAGGTGACCCATCGGGCCCAGTTCACCGGCGTGGATTGGATGCGGCCGCACTTCATCGGCCTGGTCGAATCGGTCCTCGACGCGGTGGACCCCGATCCGAAGAGGGTCGCCGTAGCCGCCCGCCGGGTGGTGGAGGCTCGCCGCCGGGGAGAGGATCCTCTGGCCTCGGGGGGCTTGATGGCCTTGTTCGCTTCGGAGGCGCAGGTCGAGACCCTGGAGCAGCTGTCGGGACTGATGAGCCTTCTCGAGGGTCACGGCGACGTGATCATGGACCGCGCCGGTGAGGGGCTGGTCCCCTCCGCTCCCCGGTTCGGGCGGGTGATGCGCAGGCGCCGGGAGTCGGTGCGCGGGTTCGCCAAGGTCTTTCAGCGCCTGATCGGCCTCGACGCCAAGATCAAGCAGTACGCCGAGGGCGAGCACTTCATCGAGTCGGTTGAGGCGGCAGGGGGTGCAGCCTTGCTCGACCGGGTGTGGGAGGGGCCCGAGAACGTTCCCGGCATCGCCGAGATTCGCAATCCGCACGATTGGGTGAGCCGCATGGGCCTCACCGAGACGGCAGCCTGACGCGTGACACCGGGTGAGGCGGCGTCGGCCGTCTGCATCGATTCTCTGCTGACTCGCTGCACCTTCCCCGCGGCCGGCACGGCCGTGGCCTGCGGCCTGTCGGGTGGCCCCGATTCCGCCGCTCTGGTCGCCCTGGCGAGCGCGAAGGGCTTGGAGGTCACCGCATGGCACGTGGATCACGGCCTGCGCCCCTCAGCCGGCGCTGACGCGGAGTCGGCCCGAGCCATCGCCGACCGCTTCGGGGCGGGTTTCGAGCTGCGTCGCGTGCAGGTTGATCCGGGCCCCAACCTGGAGGCGAGGGCCCGTGCCGCCCGCTACGGGGCGATGCCTGGCGACGTGCTGGTCGGCCACACCGCCGACGATCGGGCCGAGACCGTGCTGTTCAACATCGGCCGGGGTGGAGGTCTGGCCGGAGCAGCGGCACCCCATGCGGGCGTCGGCCGCCCCCTGCTGGGACTGCGCCGCTTCGAGACCCACACCCTGTGCGAGCAGCTCGGGCTGCCCACCGTACGCGACCCCATGAACGACGACCTGTCCTTCTCCCGGGTGGCCATCCGCAACGAGGTGATGCCCGCGCTGGCCAGGGCGCTGGGCCGCGATCCGGTGCCGCTGCTCAACCGCCACGCCGACCTGGCTTCCCAGGCGCTCGACGTTATCGCCGATCTGGCCGCGGGCCTGGACCGCACAAGCGCCGCCGCCCTGGTGGCCGCTCCGAGGGCGGTGGCCACCGAGGCGCTGAGAGGCTGGATCGCTGAGACCGTGGGCTCGGCTCCCACCGCGGCTTCGATCGACCGGGTGCTCGACGTTGCCGAGGGTCGCCGTGTCGCCACCGAGATCACCGGAGGTCACAGAGTGGCGCGCACCGCTGGCCGCCTCCGCGTCGAACCCCGGCATCCGGACCAACCTGCGTAATCTCCCCGCATCCGCACCGGCAGTGCCCGGTATGGTGCCTGGGTGAGCTTGGCGCCGGAGCAGCCCGCGGCGCAGATGCCGACGCCGCCGGGGTCGGTCGGGCGCGCCATCATCACCTCCGACGAGCTGCGGGCCCGTGTGGAGGCGATCGGCGCCGAGATCACCGCCGACTACCAGGGGCGACCCCCCTTGCTAGTGGGTGTTCTCAAGGGTGCCTTCGTGTTCATGAGCGACCTCGCCCGGGCCATCGACCTGCCGGTGGAGATCGACTTCATGGCCGTGTCGTCCTACGGGCTGAGCACGGAGTCAAGCGGCGTGGTCCGCATCATCAAGGATCTCGACACCGACGTGCGGGACCGCCATGTCCTGCTGGTGGAGGACATCGTCGACTCCGGCCTCACGACCGACTACCTGGCCGAGCTGCTGCGGGCCCGGCGTCCGGCCAGTTTCGAGATATGCGCCCTGCTCGTCCGGGAAGACGCCCGCACAGACGGCATCGGCTACGTCGGATTCTCCGTGCCGGCCGACTGGCTCGTGGGCTACGGCTTGGACGTGGGAGAGCGCTACCGCGAGCTGCCCTCGGTGCATCTCTTCGATCTGGACGACGCATGAGCAGCAAGTGGTCAGAAGGGATCGAGCCTCGGGGCTTCCGGTGGATCATCACCGACAGCTTCGGCGTGTGTGAGCGCCCGGGCGGCTACGGGGTGGGCCACCGGCGGGTGCGGCGCCTTGAGGAGATCATCTGGTTGCGCCGCAATGAGATCGGTCTGATCGTGAGCATCACGTCGATTCCCTACAACCTTCACGACTACGACGAGCATGGGCTGGCTTACGCCCATCTGCCCTTCTCTGATCCCAGCGACGGTTTGGAGCGCCTGGAGCGGGTCCTCACCACGATCCGGGAGCACTCCACCGATGACCGCGTAGTGCTCCACCACGACTCCATAGGGGACCGGGTGTCGGGCGTGGTGGCCGGCTACCTGCTGTGGTCCGGGTTGGTCGAGACCGGCCCTGAGGCCATCACCATTGCCGAGCGGCTCCTTGAACGCGAGCTCGGGCCCCTGGCTCGCGAGATCGTGTCCATGGCTCAACAACTCAAGCCCGAGCCATGACCGCGAAGCCGGTCCGCAGAGCTCTTGTTGCGCTGGGGTCAAATCTGGGCGACCGCTGGGCCTACCTGCGGGGCGCGGTGGACGGCTTCGACGGGATCGACGCGGTCTCTGACGTCTACGAGACCAAGCCGGTGGGCGGTCCCGAGCAGGGCCCGTACCTGAACATGGTGATCAGGCTTCAGACCGCGGCCAGTGCCTGGGACTTGCTGGCACAGTGCCGGGCTTCAGAATTGGCGGCAGGCCGCGTACGGGTAGTGCGCTGGGGACCCCGCACCCTCGACGCAGACTTGTTGTGGATCGATGGAGAACAGGTCGATGCCCCTGACCTCGTAGTACCGCATCCCCGCATGTACGAGCGGGACTTCGTGCTGGTGCCTCTGGCCGACGTGGGCGCTGACCTGCTGCCCGACGGCTACGAGCCTTGGGCCGTCGACGGGGTGTTGAGTCTCGGGCCCCTGCGTTGATGGCCGCTCGGTCGGTCCGCATCATCGGCAATGGGCGGGCCGGCGGCGCCATGGCCGCGGCCCTGTCCGAGGTGGGCTGGAAGGTGCATCCTGTCCTGGGACGTTCAGCGCCCGCCGCTCAGGTCGCCAGTGCCGCTGCCGGCGCCGACCTGGTGCTGATCGCCACGCCCGACACCGCGGTGTCGGAGGTGGCCGCCGCCATCGAGCCCTCCGTGATCGCCGTGGTGGCCCATTTGGCCGGATCGCTGGGCCTCGATGCGGTCTCCATGCACCCTCGCCCTGCGGCCCTGCATCCGTTGATGGCCCTGCCGGATGCCGCCGTCGGCGCCCGGCGCCTGCTTTCCGGTGGGTGGTTCGCGGTCGCCGGTGATCCGCTGGCACGGCAGGCGGTGGCCGATCTCGGTGGCCGGGCCTTCGAGGTGACCGACGCCGACCGGGCTGCCTATCACGCCGCCGCCGTGGTCGCCTCCAATCATCTGGTGGCACTGCTCGGACAGGCCGAGCGCATCGCGTCGGGCGCGGGAGTGCCCTTCGCCGCCTTCATCGACCTGGTTCGGGCCACCGTCGACAACATCGACGAGCTCGGCCCGGCCGCAGCCCTGACCGGTCCCGCCGCCCGCGGCGACGTCGAGACGATCCGGCGGCACCTGGAAGCCATCGCCCCGGCCGAGCGAGCCGCCTACGAGGCGCTGTCGGCGCAAGCCTGCCGCCTGGCCGGCCGGACCGAATCGGCATGAGCAGCAGTCGCACCGTCTCGGAGCGCGAAACCACGATCCGCGGTCTGCGGGAGCGGCTGTCAGGCGCCCGAGCGGCCCATCGCAGCGTCGGATTGGTTCCCACCATGGGATTCCTGCACGCCGGACACTGCTCGCTGATCGAGCGGGCTCGGACCGACAACGACGTCGTGGTGGTGTCGATCTTCGTGAACCCGCTGCAGTTCAATCCGGGGGAGGACTTCGACGACTATCCCCGTGACCTGGAGCGCGATCTCGAGATGTGCGCCGAGGCCGGGGCCGACATCGTGTTCGTACCCGGCACCAACGAGATGTACCCCGGGCCGGTAGCGACCACCGTGCGCCTGGGGACGCTTGCCGACGTGCTGTGCGGGGCCTCCCGCACCGGCCACTTCGACGGGGTTGCCACCGTCGTGGCCAAGCTGTTCTCCATCGTGGGCGAGTGCTCGGCCTATTTCGGGGAGAAGGACTTCCAGCAACTCACGATCGTGAGCCGCATGGCCGCGGACCTGTCGCTGCCGGTGCGGGTGGTGGGCTG
>VXNG01000010.1 GCA_009840695.1 Acidimicrobiaceae bacterium | reverse complement strand
CCCTCGATCTCCGCCATGTTGTGCGACACCAGGACCACCGACCCGGCCGCCGAACGGACCTCCTCGATGCGCTCGGCGCTTCGGGCCCGGAAACCCTCGTCCCCTACGGACAGAGCCTCGTCGATCAACAGGATGTCGGGGATCCGGGCGGTGGCGATCGCGAAGTTCAGACGGGCCCTCATCCCCGACGAGTAGGTGCGCAGCGGCCGATCTATGGCGACGCGGAGTCCGGCGAAGTCGATGATCTCGTCCATGCGGCTCTCCACTTCGGCCCGGGTGAAGCCTAGGGCGAGCCCGCCGATCAGGATGTTGCGCCTGCCGGAGAGGGCAGAGCGCAGCGCCGCGGACACTCCCAGCAGCGACGGCCTGCTCCGGCCGAGGATCGTGCCCGATGCCAGCGGAAGCAGACCGGTCATGGCCGCCAGCAGCGTCGACTTGCCCGACCCGTTGGCCCCGATAAGGCCCAGCGTCTCGGACTCGTGGAGATCCAGGCTCACGCCCCGTACGGCCCGGATGGTCTGGTAGCGCCGCCCGGTCCGCCCGCTCGAGAACAGCTGCTTGATGCCCGCGGCCGGATCCTCGTACACCCGGTAGTACACGTGGGCATCGTCCACCCGCACCGTCACAGCCCGACCCGAGTCCATCACGCCCCCAGCCGCTGGTCAGATCTCCAGAAGACCGCGAATCCGACCAACAGCAGAACCACGCCCCACGCCAGCATTCCGGCCACCACCCAGGAGTCGACCGGCTCGCCGAGCAGGCACCAGCGGGCGCAGGTGATCACGTCGTAGATCGGATTCAGGGCGAACGCCCGCCGCCAGAATTCGCTCGTGACGAACGCATCGACGCTGAAGATCACGCCCGAGGCGTAGAACAACAGCCTGAACACGTGCGGCAACAACTGGCGCAGGTCTGGCACCGCCGCCCCGATGCGGGCCACCAGGAGCGCCGCCCCGAAGTTGAACACGAACTGCGCGGCGAGCACCCCGATCAGCGCCAGCCACCGCAGCGACGGGCGCTCACCGGTGGCGATCACTGCTGCGAGGGCCAGCACGAGCGCGGGCACGAACGCGGCGGTCTGGCCGTTGACGGTCGCCGCGGGCAGCAGGATGCGCGGGAACTGAACGGATCGGATCAGTCCCAGATTGCGGGGGATGCACACCGCGGCGTCCTGCACGACCCGCTGGGTGAGATGGAACCAGACCACCCCGACGATGAGGAAGCCCAGGAAGTTGTCTACGCCGCGGCTGGTGTCGATGATCACCCCGAAGATCAGGAAGTAGACCGCGACCATCAACGCCGGGTTCAGCAGGTGCCAGAGCTGGCCCAGCGCGGACCCCATGTTCTGGGCCCGGAGGTCCTGGACGGGGACCAGGATGGCAAAGTCCCGTCTCCGCCAGACATCGGCGAGATAGACGGTCGGCGGAGACGGCTGCGTTAGGTCGACCAACTCCTGGTCGGGATCGCTCACGACTACGATCCTAGGATCGTCCGTCGCGGCAATAATGCAACCGTGGCTCGAAGCCGGCACCTCGCAGGACAGCACCTACCGAACAAGGGCTCGACACCCCGCAGGTCTGCGGTGTGAGGTTCGAGGCGGACTTCTCAGGTCCAAGGACGGTCCTCCGGGCATTGTTCGAGTCGGGCGACCACCACACGGGCCGTAGCGAAGAGGGTACGGGCACGCCGATCACATACTCGGGCGAGGTCGTCGAGTTCGACTACCTTCCCGACGAGATCCATCCGGACCTGCTGGGCCTGTTGTTGTTGACCATCTACTATCCCTTCATCGGCGAGCGGGCGGTGTTCCCCGCGCCGGTATCGCCCCGCTTGGAGGCGGCGTTCCAGAACAGCTGCTTCGACCGGCAGATCCGCTTCGACAATGTCGATGCGGGCCTCGAGCCCTACACCGGCTCGCGCATAGCGCTCGCGTTCGGGGGCGGTACCGACTCCGGTGCGGTGCTCGCGATGTTCCCCGAGGCCTTCGTGGTACACGAGGCCCATGTCCGCGCCGGGGGCGTCGTACCGTCCTTCACCCACCGGGTTGTGCGCGAGATGGGATCGGACCGCGCCAGGGTGGTCCTGTCCAACCAGCGACACGTTTCCAGGCCCGAGGGGTGGCACAGCTGGCCATGCGCGTTCGCGGCGACCCTGCTCATGGCCACCGACCACGACTTCGGGATGATCCTGATGGGCTCCGGGCTGGAGGCGACTCTGCTCCGGACCGGCACCGGGTACTTCGACCGGTTCGAGGCGAGAGACTGGCACGGGTTCACGGGCAACTACTGGCAGTCGGCGTTCAATGCGGTAGGCCTGCCGGTGTTCTCGCCGGTGTGCGGCGCGAGTGCTTTCGCCACCTCGCGGCTCTCGTTGGGTCTGACCCGGTCCGGGCGCGTCTTCTCGTGCGCTCTCGATCACGGCGCGCCGTGCATGCGCTGCTCGAAGTGTCTCCGCAAGGACCTGACCCGAGCCGCGGTCGATCCGGCCCACACCGTGAGATGGGAGGCCTACGACCATCCGGACATCCATCAGCACCTTGACCGCGACCCGCTGCCGGAGGGCCATGTCTTCTCGTACTCGCGGCGCGCGGTGAGCGACCTCCCCGACTTCATTGCCAACAGGGTTGAGGACCTGCCCGAGATCGAGTCACAGTGGCCGCTTCGCAGCCACCCCGAGACGTTCGAGTTCTGCGATCCGCGGTGGCGTCCGTTGATCCGCGAGCGCGTCCTGGAACACCTCGAGGAAATGCGACCGGCCGACATCGCTGAGATGGAGCGATGGACCTCAGCCCGTTGCCCGACGTGACCCCGCCGACACCCCCCGCTCCGGGACCGGCGAAGGTCGACGGAAACGACTGGAAATCCCTCGACACGGCCTCCCTGGAGGAGTTCGAGCCGCGTCTGCAGGCCACGGTGGTGGTTCCCTACTACGAGGCGCCGGACGCGCTGGCCCTCACCCTGGCCGGCCTAGAGCGCCAGAGCTACCCGCGTCACCTCTTCGAGGTGATCGTGGTGGACGACGGGTCGGACCCGCCGTTGGAGATACCCGGGCGGTCGCCGCTGAACGTCCGTGTGATCCATCAGCCCGACCTCGGGTTCGGACTGGCCCGCGCCCGCAACAACGGAGCCCGCGCCGCTCAGGGCGACATCGTCGTCTTCCTCGACTGCGACATGATTCCCGCCCGCGAGTGGCTCGCCGCCCACGCCCGGTGGCATCACGCCGCCAGCGACGCCGTGTCGATCGGATTCCGGCGACACCTCGATGTCACCGGCGTGGAGGCCGACGATGTGCGCCACTGCAGTGGAACGCTCGACGAGATGTTCGCCGACCGGCCCTGGGACCGACCCGAATGGATCGAGTCCCACATGGCCCGCACCGCGGAGTTGACCTCTGATGATGACGACTTGTTCCGCGTGGCCTCGGGCGGGAACCTCGGGATGTCGCGCCACTTCTACTGGGAGGTCGGAGGCAACGACGAGTCGTTCACGCAGTGGGGCGCAGAGGACATCGAGTTCGGCTACCGGGCGTTCACCCTCGGCGCGCTCCTCGTTCCAGAGCGCAGGGCGCTGTGCTGGCACCAAGGGACAGGCACCGTTCCCAGCTCCGCGGAGGCGCGCAGCCTCGAACAGCAGCAGGCCAAGCTGTCGCATCTGATCGCTCACTACGGCTTCAGAGGAGCCAAGCCGGGCCGCAGCTTCACTGTCCCCCAGTACGTGGTCAGCGTCGACACCGGCGGCGCTGGCACCGACGCCCAGCTCGACACCGTCGAGAGCCTCCTGTCCGGCGACGTCCACGACCTGGTCGTCTGGATCGAGCAGCGGCAGCCGGCCGACGAGGAGGAGGCTCACGCGGCCGAGATCGTCAGACGCCTCCTCGGGGGCGACCCGAGGGTGCGCTTCGGCCCGCGGGGCGGCGCCCCGAGCGCGTTCGCCGCCTCACAGTTCCACATCTTCGTGAAGGCCGGCACGCCCGTCGCCCCCAACCTGGTGTCCGGGCTCCGCAAACAGTTGGGCGCCGCGGAGTGCACCACCGCGCCGCAGCCCGACGGCAGCATCGCCATACTGGTGAGGGCCAGGAGGCTGCACCGCGAACTGCGCTGGGGCCTTGACGGAGAATCCATCACTGCGGCCTCGCTGGCGTCGAGGCTGCTGCCGCGCCCGACGGCGACGACTCCCATCGGAGAACCCGGCCGCCCCGACGACGGCGGGGTGGCTCCGGGGGTGTCCTCGCCGGCGGCAATCCGGGAGCCGGCGCTCGCCGCCGGCGCGAAGCGACTGCCGAGGCTGCAGAAGTTGGGACGCATCGCCGCCTACACCGCCACAGAGGCGCGCGCCGTGCGCCGCCCGGGCGACGC
>VXNG01000192.1 GCA_009840695.1 Acidimicrobiaceae bacterium | reverse complement strand
ATGCCGACGGTCAGATAGGTGCGCAGGAACTCCGACACGGGCCGGAAGCTTACCGTCGAGCCAGCCCGGGACGCGTCAGCCGAGGAGCACTACTCGGCGAGCCATCCAGGCTGCGCAACCCGACAGCAACACAGCCGGTCCTGGGCGCCAGGCCACGACCGCCAGCCGCATTGCGGTTGCATCGCCGGCAGACGGCACCGACAGGACATTGATGATCGCGAGCACACCGAGAAGGGCCACCGCAACCGACGTCCAGTAGACCGATTGCCGCAGCCGCGGGACCATGTCGGAGGCCGGAGTGGTGCATACCGCGACGGCCGCCCCCGCCAGCAGGAGCCCGGTCAGCGCGTTGACGTTGGTCAGCGCGCTGTGAAGGTCATCCCACCACGGATAGCGACGATCGATCCCGGCATACCGGATCATGGGCGCGACCAGATGCAGCACCGCAGTGGCCAGCAGCACAACGACCAGCACTTCCCGCGCCTCGTCCCAGGCCACAGCCAGTGGCCGCCGGTCGCGCTCGCCAGCCATGGCGAGAACGTACCCGCTCATGGACCGGCGGGCGCGCGCAGGAAGGCAGAACGGCCTAGAAGGATCTCCAGGCCTAGTAGGGGACGCTAGGTCGGGTCAGCCTCCGACCCCGGCGAGCGCATCGGCGCGCGACCCGTGGACGGGGATGATCTTGTCGAAGCCGCTGATCTCGAAGATCTCTCGAATCGAATCGGACAGCGAGCAGACGGCCATCTTGGCGTTCTGCTTCTGGAGTGTCTTGGCCACCAGCAGGACTACACGCAAGCCGGCGCTGCTGATGTATGAGATGCCTTCGAAATCCAGCACCATCCCCGTGTCGTCCGGGCTGATGGCGGCCTCCAGTGCTTCGTGGAACTCAAGGGCGTTGGCACCGTCGACGCGGCCCTCAGCCATTGCTATCAACGCTCCCCCCTGCCTGTCAGTGCTGATATTCAATGATCCGCATCTCCTCGGTGTCGCGATCGGACCGTCGGCTGGACGTGGCCGCTGGACTGGGCGACATAGTAACCCCTGCGTGCGGCGCGCGCCTACCGGACGGCGACAATTGACGCATCCCCGGCGGAGGCGCCACGCGGCGCGAGCGT
This sequence comes from Acidimicrobiaceae bacterium, assembly GCA_009840695.1. The sequence continues at coordinate 3,248 of VXNG01000192.1, read as the reverse complement.
CTGGCTCGGACCCTGCGACGGCGACAAACTAGTCTCGACTCGTTGACCCATCGCCTGCCAGCGGGGGACGAGCCGAGTGCTGCTGGACGTATTCCTTCCGATCGGATTGCTGATCGTGGTGGCCAAGCTGCTCGAGGGTGCGCTCGGCCGCTTCGGCCTCAGTTCGATCATCGCCTTCACGCTGACGGGGGTGCTGCTCGGTCCCGCCACTGGGATCGTCGAGCCGAATCATGATCTGAACCTGTTCCTGGAGATCGGCATCTTTGTGCTCTTCTTCCTCGTGGGACTGGACGAGATCGACGTTCCGGGCTTCGTGGCCACGATGCGGGGGCGGTACTTCGCGGCGGCCATCATCTCGGTGCTGATCTCGCTTGTGGCCGCTCTCGTGGTCACATCGGACATCTTCGGGGTCGACCTGGGGCTTGAACTCGCATTCGGCGAAGCCCTGGCGTTGGCCGGGATCCTGTCGCTGTCGAGCCTCGGCCTAGCGGCCAAGGTGCTGTCGGACGCGGGAACGCTCAAGCAGCCCATAGGGCTGAAGATCTTCACCATCGTGATCATCGCGGAGATCGCTTCGCTGCTTGTGGTGGGGTTCACGATCGGGGAGCACGGCCACGACCTGAACGCAACCACCATGCTGGCACTGTTGGGCAAGATCACCGCCTTCGTCGTGGTGGCATGGCTGCTGTCGGCGAAGGTCCTGCCCGTCGTCATCGTCTCGCTGCAGCGCATCTTCAACGTGCCGGAACTGTCCTTCGGACTGCTTCTCGGAGGCTTGTTCCTGGTCGTCGTGGGAGCCGAGAACATGGGCCTGCACGGCACCATCGGGGCACTGCTGTTCGGGGCCGCCCTCTCCGGGCTGTCGCAGGGCGTGCGCGACGACATCATGCCGGGCATGCGGAGCGCCTCCGAGGGCTTCTTCGTCCCCCTGTTCTTCGCCTCAGCCGGCCTCCACTTCGACCTCTCCTTCCTGGATCTGAGCACTGTCACTGCGTTGGCCCTAGTGGTGGTGCCGCTCGCGGGCAAGTTCGCCGGAGCCTTCATCGGCACTTATGTCACCCGGATCGACGCTCCGTTCGCACTGGCGACCGGCCTGATGTCCAAGGGGGTGGCCGAGATCGCCTTCCTGCTCGTGCTTCTCGAGCTCGACGTCATTCCCAAGGAGATCTTCTCACTGCTGGTGCTGACGATGTTCGGATACATCCTGTTCATGCCGGCCATCCTGAACTTCGCCGTCAAGCGGGCGGAGCTGTCGGACCATCCCTCCCTCCCTGACACCGTGACGCCGTCCTTCGCCCGCTATGCGCTCGAGGGCGTCAAGGTCCGCACCGTGCTGGACGCCACCCGCGAGTATCCGGGATCACACACCTCGGTAGCGGAGTTCGTCGACGCCTGGACCATGCCCAACCAGCATGACTATCTGGTAGTGGACGAGGGAAGGGTGTCGGGGATCGTCTCGACGAGTGGACTCCACTCTGTGCGTCGAGGCTCCGATGCGACTTCCACCCTCGGGAAGGTGATGCGGGCCAGCACGCTGAATACCGGGCCCGACGAGCCGATCCACGATGCGCTGGAGAGGATGACCAACGCCTCCCAGACGGTGATCCCGGTCACGGACCCGGAGTCGGGACGCTTCCTGGGCTCGGTCACGAGCGCAGACGTGATCCACCTGGTGGTGCTCATGAACGAGATCGAAGCCGAACTCCAGCAAATGGAGACCGAGGAGCCATAAGGGGCCGGGTCCCTAGGTCGGCTGCTCGTACACCAGCGGGAACCTCTCGTCGTCGGCGGGGTACGCGCCCGGCACTGCGGTGGTGTCGTCCTGGGTGACGGTGGGATCGCAGCCCTCATGTGGGTACCAGGTGGCGTCCTCGCCCAGCCAGCGGGTGGACAGCGCAACCCGCCGCTCGGGGCCGGCGTTGGCCGGCGCGCCGTGGATGATCCAGGCGGAGAAGAAGATGGCGTCGCCCGGCTCCACGTCGAACCCGACGATCTCGAAGGGGCAGTCCGGTCGGCGCCGGGCCGCCTCGATGTCCGGCATGGGCTCGCCCTTGAAGTCCTCGGTCCATCCTCCCTGGCCATCGAAGGACGACGGAGCGTAGTAGGCGTCCCAGCGGTGTGAGCCTCTCACGAACTCGAGCGAGCTGTGACTCACCCGGCTGCTGGTAGCCGAGACCCACGCCGACACGATCTGCTTGCCGAGAAAGGGCCAGTAGGGAATGTCCTGGTGCCACGGCGTGGGCGCCGACGTGAACGGCTCCTTCACCAGCAGGTGATCGAAGTAGAAGCGAACCGTCCTCGAACCGGTTAGCGACGCAACCATCGCCGCAATGGGAGAGGAGAACACGAAGTCCCTGACCGCGGTCGCGTCTTGCCAGCGGTACCGGGTGGTGAAGAGACGGTCCCGGGCCGCTCCCGGGTTGGTGTCGGTGATCCACGGCCCCGGATCATCGAGTTCCCTCTGAACGTCCTCCAGGATCCGCTCGACCCAGTCGCCATCGACTGCGCCCGGGATCTTGACAACCCCGTCGCGCTCGAAGGCGGCTCTCGTCTCGGCCGATATCACCGCTGACAATCTAGATCAGCGGTCCACGCCGCCATAATGCCCCTGGTGTTCGCTTCACAGGCCGGCGGCGGTGCTGGAGAGGGACTCCAGTGCTCCGGGGACTATGCCTGCTGCGACGGTGAGCAGCACGGCAACCACGATCACCGCTCCGGCGCCGAGGCCCATGCCGGGCTCGGATGCCTCCGCCGCGGTCTCGGCTTCGTCGCCGGAGTCGCGGAAGTACATGGCCACAACCACCCGCAGGTAGGCGAAGGCCGCGATCACGGCGCTCACCATGGCCACCACCGCCAGCCAGTACGAGCGAGCCTCCACCGCCGCGGCTATGACCGAGAACTTGGCCACGAAGCCCGACGTGAACGGAACGCCCGCCTGGGCCAGCAGCAGGATCGTCAGCCCGAGGGCCAGCGCAGGTCTGCGGGTACCGAGGCCGGCCAGAGTGTCGAGGCCGGTGCGGTCGTCGCGGTGACCCGACAGCACGGCCACCACGGTGAAGCTGCCCACCGCGATCACGGCGTAGGCCGCCAGGTAGAACATCACCGAGGCCACACCTGAATCGGAGGCGGCCTGCACGCCGACGAGGATGAAGCCCGCGTGCGAGATTGACGAGTAGGCGAGGATCCGCTTGGCGTCGCTCTGGACGGCGGCCAGGACCGATCCGACCGCCAGGGTGGCGCACGCCAGC
>VXNG01000193.1 GCA_009840695.1 Acidimicrobiaceae bacterium | reverse complement strand
GGCCTGCAGGTCGCGCTCGCGGCACTCGTGGGTGATGAACACGAGGCGGGCGTCGTCGCCCAGGCCGTGCTGCTCCATGGAACGGATGGACACTCCGTGGCGTCCGAACACGTCAGCCACCGAGGCCAGCACGCCGGGCCGGTCGGCGACCTCCAAGCCGATGTAGTACTCCGACCGCAGGTCGTCGATCGAGCGGATGCGGGCCCGGACGAGCCGACCGATGCGGCCCGAACCGCCCGAGGCGAGGTTGACGGCCGCGTCGACGAGGTCGCCGAGAACGGCTCCGGCGGTGGGGCGGCCGCCCGCGCCCCGGCCGTAGAACATGAGCTCGCCGACCGCGTCGCCCTGAATGAACACCGCGTTGAAACTGTCGCGCACGCCGGCCAGCGGGTGGTGCACCGGCACCATGGCCGGATGGACCCGCACGGCCACCTCCGGCGGCTCGCCGTTGCCCCACCCTGTGCGCTCGGCCACGGCGACGGCCTTCACCGCATAACCCAGGCGGCGGGCCATCTCGATGTCGTGACTGGTGATCCGGGAGATGCCCTCGTGGTAGACGTCGCCGGCCACCACTACCGCACCGAAGGCGACGGTGGCGATGATGGCGGCCTTGGCCCCGGCGTCGAACCCCTCGACGTCCGCGGCGGGGTCGCGCTCGGCATAGCCCAGGCTCTGGGCCTCGCTCAGGGCTTCGGCGTAGCTCACACCGCCCTCGGACATCTGGGTGAGGATGTAGTTGGTCGTTCCGTTGACGATCCCCATGATCCGCTGTACCGGTTCAGCCGCCAGCGACTCCCGGAGGGGCCGGATGAGGGGGATGGCCCCGGCGACGGCCGCCTCGAACAGCAGATCGACGCCGGCGTCGTCGGCCGCCTCAAAGAGTTCCGCGCCGTAGTTGGACAGCAGCTCCTTGTTGCCCGTCACGACCGGCTTGCCCTTCGCGACGGCGTCATGCAGCAGGCTGCGGGCCGGCTCGATCCCGCCGATGACCTCCACCACGATGTCGATCTCGGGATCTGAGACGATCGCGGCCGCGTCGGTGCAGAACACCGTCGGGTCGATGTTCAGGCCGCGGTCCTTGGAGGTGGAGCGCACTGCGATTCTGGTGATGTCCAGCTCGATGCCGGTGCGGGCCGCCACCGTGTCGCGCTGCTCGTCGAGCAGCGTCACGAGAGCGGCGCCCACGTTGCCGCAGCCGAGGAGTCCGATACGGAGCCGGTTCACCCCTCCAAGCTACCGGCCTGATGACCCGGCCTCGATTTGGCCTGTCCGGCCCCCGTCGTCGCGGCGTCTTCCGGTTCGACCAGGAATCACCGCGGCTAGCGCCAGCCGGCCTTCGCTTCAAGCGCGGCGGTGCGCTCTCCCAGCGCGGCGACGGCCGCCATGGCTTGCAGGTGCAAGTCAACCAAGCGCTCGCCCTGCTCAGCGATCGCAGCCATGGCCTCGCGGTGGAGCTTGTCGGCGTGGTCCCGCTGCTCAGCAATCGCAGCCATCGCCTCACCGTGAAGCCTGTCGGCGTGGTCCCGCTGCTCAGCAATCGCAGCCATCGCCTCTCCATGAAGCTTGTCAGCATGCTCTCGCTGCTCAGCAATCGCAGCCATCGCCTCGCGGTGGCATTCGTCAACGTGGTCCCGCAGCCCAGCACCCTGCTTGAGCAGGAAGTGCACCAGTACGCCAATGATCCCCACCAGGCCTGTGCCCAGGACAGATATCAGCGCAATCAACATGAAATACACTGTATCATCCTGATAAAGCACTTACAACCAGAGGCACCCACATATACTAGAATTCATGAGCGGCGACGTTCAACTGTTCTCGAAGGACTGCTCGTCTCCGGAGACTGCGGCCCGGGAAGCTCGGCACCTCCAGGCTCTGCGCGGCTGCGGGATCGTGCCTCTGCACGATGCCGACGCCCATGGCCTGGCGCTTGAGAGGGCGGCCTGCTCGCTGGCCGACGTGCTGCATGAGCGGGGCCCCCTGCCGGAAGGCGAAGTCAGGGCGGTCGGAGCCGCGGCCTCGGCCGCGCTGGCTCGGGTGCACGCGGCCGGTCTCGTGCACGGGGACGTCAAGCCGGCCAACCTGCTGCTGAGCCATGGCCGCGAGCTGTGGCTGGCGGATTTCGACGCGGCCTGCCCGGCGGACGGCCGACCGCTTGAGCGGTTCAGCCCCCGAAGGCTGCCGCCGGGTGCTCCCGCCCGGTTCACCGCCGACATTACGGCGCTGGCACTGGCGCTGGTCGAGCTGTCCACCGGGATCCTTCTGGATCCAGGCGCGTCCTGGCGTGCAGCCGACCTGCGCCGCCTCGGATGCTCGCCGGCTCTCAGCGCAGAACTGTCGTTCATGTTGGTCGGCGACGGCTCAGCGCCCGACGCCTGCACCGCGGCCGAGATATTGGCGCGGCTGGACGCTGACTCGCTGCCCGCGCCGGCGGTGAACGCACGGCGTGCTGATCCGACGCCGACCGTCGAGTTCTTGCTGGCGCGGCGCCTGCGCGACTCGTCGCCTGAGTCGGTTCCCGCCGCAGACGGGCTTGCACCTAGTTGGTGGCGGCGTCTGGTCGCATCGTGGCGACCCGGCGGCCCGAGCCCTCGAACCGGCGGCCGGTTACGGGATCAGGCTTCCGGCAGTTCGCAGGCCAGTAGGTCGTCGTAGGTCTCGCGCCGGACGACCAAGCGGGCCTCGCCGCCGGCGCAGAGGACCACCGCGGGCCGCAGGACCTTGTTGTAGTTGGAGCCCATGGAGTGCCCGTAGGCGCCCGTGACGGGCGTGGCCAGGATGTCCCCGACCGCGATATCGGGGGGCACCATGGCATCGCGTACCAGCGTGTCGCCGGACTCGCAGTGCTTGCCCACCACGGTCACCACCCGGTCCCGGAGCGCGTCGACGGACCTGGGCAGGAAGGCCTCGTACCCGCTTCCGTAGAGCACCGGCCGGGGGTTGTCGCTCATCCCGCCGTCGACGGCCACGTAGGTCCGCACCCCCTCGATGGTCTTGATCGTCCCCACCGTGTAGAGGGTGACTGCGGCCGCCGCCGCGATGGCCCGGCCCGGCTCCGCCGTGACCCGGGCGGTAACGCCCGTCACCCGGCACGCCTCGTGTACCGCTTCGCCCCACTCAGCGATCGTGGGCGCCGACTCTCCCGCCACGTACGGCACACCGAGCCCCCCTCCGATGGATATCTCATCCACCCCGAACGGCTCAGCTGCGGCGGCGATGACTGCCACGGCCTTGGCGAACGACGACGCCTCGAACACCTGACTGCCGATGTGGGAGTGAACGCCGACGACCTCGACCGAGTCCGAGGCTCTGGCCCTCTCCATTGCTGCGGCGGCCGCTCCCGTGGACACGGTGAAGCCGAACTTGGAGTCATCGGCACCAGTCACCAGGTAGGTGTGGGTGTGGGCCTCGACACCGGGGGTGAATCGCAGCAGGACTCGAGGTCGTGCGCCAGTCTCGGCGTGGAGAGCATCCAGGCGGTCCAGCTCGTCGAGGCTGTCCACCACAATGCGGCCCACGCCGGCCTCGATCCCTCGGCGCAGCTCGCCCATCGACTTGTTGTTGCCGTGAAGCACCAGGCGGTCCCCGGGCACGCCCGCGGCCAGCGCCACGTGCAGCTCGCCTCCGGTGGACACGTCCAGGCACAGGCCCTCGGAGTGCACGAGGCGCGCCATGGCGACACAGAGGAACGCCTTGGCTGCGTAGGCCACCTCCGGCCCGAACGCGGCCACAGCCTCGCGGCAGCGGCTGCGCAGGTGCTCCTCGTCGTAGACGAACAGCGGCGTCCCGTGGGCTTCGGCCACCTCGAGCACATCGCATCCCCCGATGATGAGCCGACCCTGTGACACCTCGTGGTTGTCGGGCAGGAGGTGTCGGGGCAACGTCGAGGCCTGAGGAGGCGGCGAAGGCTGCCGGGCGGTCATCTTCCTACAGCCTCTCCGGGGCCGACACCCCGAGAATGCTCAGAGCGATGGCCAGGCCCACCCGGGCTCCCTCCACCAGCCACAGACGGGCTTGGCGCAGTTCGTCATCGACGTCGTCGCGCAGGATGGGGCAGTCGTGCCAGAACCGGTGGAAGGCAGCAGCCAGCTCCCGGGCCCAGCCCGTCACCTGGTGCGGGGCGCGGGCGCGTATCGCTGCCAGCACGGTGTCGGGCAGGGACGCCAGCGCCCGCAGCACGTCCAACTCACGCTCATGCACCAGCACGGCCAAGTCCACCTCGCTCAACGGCGCCCGCTCCACCTCACGGGCGGCGGCCTGGCGGGCCAGAGAGTGAATCCGGGCGTGGGCGTACTGCACGTAGTAGACGGGATTCTCGGCCGACTGGGCCGACACCACATCGATGTCGATGGTCTGGGTGGTGTCGATGGACTGGAGCAGGTACACCAGCCGGGTCACG
>VXNG01000019.1 GCA_009840695.1 Acidimicrobiaceae bacterium | reverse complement strand
GCCCACTGGGGCGAGCACGCAGCCCGGAGCCTCCGCTTCACGATGTGATGACCCCGGACGGCTGGCAGCCGGCCAGCGCCGACGACTGGTTGTCCCTGGTCGAGCAGTCGCTGCGCGGTCGGGGAGTGGACGAACTGTCCAGCCTCACCCGCGACGGCATCGAGATCCGACCCCTATACGACGACGGACCGGACCGGCCTGAGGCCGCGGCCGCAGCCGATCCACATCGGTCCGCGAGGGGCTGGGACGTCCGTCAGCACCACGAGGTCGCGGCTGGCGGCGGTTCGGATGAGTCCAAACGCGCCGTGGAACGGGATCTGGCGGGAGGTGCAACGTCGGTCGAGCTCAACCTCCGAGCCGATATCGATGGCGACGGCCTCGACCGCCTGCTCGGTGGGGTCGACATGGCGGCGACGCCGCTGGCACTGGCGCCACACGCCGAGCTGGGCGCAGCTGAGGCTCTGCTTTCTGTGGCGACCCGTAGGGGTGCGGGACTGGCCCCCGGCAGCTCGCTCGGCCTTGACCCCGTAAGCGAGTGGTCCCGCTCGGGTCGCCGAGCCGGCTGTGCCCAAGCGGCGGCTTGGGCAGCCGCGGGAAGGCTCGGTCCGGGAGCGCGGGCGTTCCATGTCGACGCGGTGCGCTACGCCAACGCCGGAGCCAGCGAGGCCCAGATTCTGGGATGGGCGACGGCAACCGGGATCGCCTACCTGCGAGCGCTGGTAGGAGCGGGTCTGGATGTGGATGCGGCCGCCGGCCTGGTCGGGTTCAGGATGGCCGCCACCGCTGACCAGTTCGTAACAATTGCCGCTCTGCGGGCGGCCCGAGTGATGTGGGCACGGGCGGTCACGGCCAGCGGGGGCTCTAAGGCGGCGGCCCGCCAGTACCAGCACGCGGTGACCGCGACCCACATGTACAGCCGCCGCGACCCGTGGGTCAATCTGCTGCGAGGCGCCTCGGCCGCCCTGGCCGCGGGGGTGGCCGGTGCCGACGCGGTGACCGTGCTGCCCTTCGACCATGCGTCAGGAGCCGTCGACGACGACGGAGCCCTGGGCCGCCGGCTGGCCCGCAACACCCAGTTGCTGCTGTTGGAGGAGTCGCACCTGGGGAGGGCCGCGGACCCTGCGGGCGGATCGTTCTACGTGGAGTCGCTGACCGAGCAGCTGGCGTCAGCAGGCTGGCGTGTGTTGCAGGACGTCGAGGCATCCGGCGGAATCGAGGCCGCCGTAGACGAGGGCGACATCGCGGTCGCGATCGACGAGAGCTGGGAGTCCCGCCTAGGGGCGCTCAGGACCCGGAGCGAGCCGCTCACCGGAGTGAGCGAATTCCCCCTGCTGGACGAGCCCGCCCCGCCGGCCCTCGCGGACCCGGATGAGGCGCGGGATGCGGCGGGCCTTCCGGTCCGGCGCCTGGCTGAGCCGTTCGAGGATCTACGCGACGCCGCCGACCGTCACCGTGTCACCACAGGCGGGTGGCCCTCGGTGTGGGTGGCGGCGCTGGGGCCGGTCGCGGCCCACTCGCCCCGCACCGCCTGGGCGCAGAATCTGCTGGCCGCAGGCGGCATCAGGGCCCGGGGCGCAGACGGCGTTGACTCGCCGATCGCGGCTGCCGCCGACTTCGCGGCGTCAGGCCTCACGGCGGCCGTGATTACCGGCACCGACGACATGTACCGCCTGCGGGCTGCAGCCACGGCAGCCGCGCTCGCAGATGCGGGAGCGGCCTTCGTAGCCCTGGTCTGCGACCCCAGCACTCCCAGTGAGCTTCTTGAAGAACTGGAGCGGGCGGGTGTCAACGACCTCTGGCATGACGGCATCGATGTCGTCGCCGCGCTACAGCGCCTCCACCGCGTGACCGGCGTCGCGTGAGCGGGCCCGGTCGAGGCTCGCTCAGTCGTCGAAGACGGGTGGGCGCTTTTCGGAGCGGGCGAGGACGGCTTCCTCGAAGTTGCGGGTGGTCATGCGCACCAATAGCTGCGCGTTCATCTCCGAGCGCATGTGGGCCGCGTAGCTCGACGCCTCTAGCCCGGCCCACAGCATCCTCTTGGTGAGTTCGGTGCCGGGCCGGCTGAAGGCGGCGATGCGGGTACCGATCTCGTAGCAACGCTCCAGCAGATCGTCGGGGGCCACCGCCTCGCTGACCAGACCGATGTGGGCCGCCTCTTCGGCGTCTACGTCCCGGCCGGTCAGCATGATGTCGAAGGCCCTCGACGACCCGATCGCTCTGGGCAGTGTGAAGCTCAGGCCCAGTTCGGACGCGGTGAGGCCGTTGTTGATGCCCGCAGCCCGGAAGTAGGCCTCGGTGGACGCGATGCGGATGTCGCAGGCCAGGGCCAGGCACAGTCCCCCGCCGATGGCTGCGCCGTTGATGGCCGCGATCACCGGCTGGTGCAGGTCGCCGATCAGCTCGATCACCTCGTGGAGCCGGTCGGCGGCCCGGTGGGCGATGGTTGAACGGGTAAGGCCCTCGATGTAGGGAACCCGGCCCGCGCTCACCATGTCGGCTCCGGAGCAGAAGCCGTGGCCGGCGCCGGTGATTACTACTACCCTCACATCGTTGTCGTTGTGGACACCGCGCAGAGCATCGGCTAGCGGCACCATCACGTCGAAGGCCATAGCGTTCATGCGCTCGGGCCGGTTGAGGGTGACCAGCGCGATGTTCGGGCGTGGGTGGTCGATCAATACGAAGTCATCGGATGAGGGCATAGGGCGACGGTATCAGCCGGTGCTCCAGCGGCCGGATGCTAGCTCCCCGGGGCCGCCGCGGTTCAGTCGCCGAGATCAGGCTTCCAAGCTGCACCATTGATATGGCCCCCTCCGTCCACGAACAGCGTGTTGCCGGTTACGTACCGGCTGGCGTCCGAGGCCAGGAACACCACTGCCGGGGCTATGTCGAGGTCGGGGTCACCGATGCGGCCCATCGGATTGGAGGCATCGGCCGCGGCCAGCAGTTCGGGATGCTCACCCAGCACCCGGTGGAAGCTGGCCGACTTGGCCGCGGGGCACACGATGTTGGCGGTGATGCCCCATCCGGCCCATTCCCGGGCCGCAGTTCGAGTGGCGGCCCTCAGGGCCTCCTTGGCCGAGTTGTACTCGACGGTGCCCATATGGGCGTTGACTCCGTTGAGGGAGCACATGTTGATGACCCGGCCCCAGCCGTTGGCCTTCATGACCGGAAGCGCGGCGGCCATGGCCCAGAACGGGCCGTAGAACCCGACCGCCAGGGCCCTGGCCATCCCGGCCTCTGACTTGTGCTCCACCCGGCTCACCTCTCCACCGCCCCAGGCATTGTTGACCAGGATGTCCACCGATCCCCAGCGCCGGGCTGCATGAGCGACCATGGTCTCGACCGCGGCCCGGTCGCCCACATCGGTGGAGAGGAACTCGCTGGCGTCGCCGAACTCGGCAGCGGCATCCCGGCCGAGATCCTCGTCGATCTCGGCTGCGAGAACGTTGGCGCCCTCGGCCACGAAGGCCCGGGCTACGGCCCGCCCGATGCCCTCTCCCGCTCCGGTGACTATCGCCGTCTTGCCGCTGAGTTGCCCCATGGCATGCCTCCCACTATGAGCCGTTGCATCATTCTTCCCTAGCGGCTGCGCCGGCGCGGGAGTGGTAGACAACCGGCACTACATCCCCGAGCCGAAGAGGAGTCCGGTGGAGGACCTGCAACAAAGGGCCCAGCGCATAGCGGCCAAGCGCAGCTCCATCTGGGTCTACCGCGCAGTGCGCCGCACGATCATGGTGGTGCTCTACCCGTACTTCCGTGTGCGCCGGCGCGGTGGCGAGTATCTGGACATCGAGGGTCCGATGATCGTGGCGCCGGTGCACCGGTCCAACCTCGACACGCCGCTGATGGCCGGGCTGGGCCATCGCCGGTTGAGGGCCCTGTCAAAGGAGTCGCTGTTCACCAACCGGTACTTCGGGGCGTTCCTCTCGGCGCTGGGCGCGTTCCCGGTGCGCAGGGGCGCGGCCGACAGGGAGGCCATACGGGAGGCGATCAGGATGCTGGAGGCGGGCGAGCAGGTTGTGGTGTTCCCCGAGGGCTCCCGCCAGGCCGGGCCCCGGGTGGAGTCCGTGTTCGACGGCATGAGCTACCTCGCGTCCCGTACCGGTGCCGTCATCGTGCCGGTCGGCATCGCCGGCACCGAAGCGGCCATGGCCACCGGCACCAAGCTGCCCCGGCGGGTCCGCGTGGCCATTGTGGCCGGCCCACCCATACGCCCGCCGGAGGGTCGTATGAGCCGTCCGCAGATGAGCCTCTTCTCCGAGACTGTGCGTGAGTGCCTCCAGGAGGTCTTCGACGAGGCCCAGGCGCTAGTGGGGTGAACGGGCCCGCCGGTAGCCTCGGTATACATGGCTGAGAAGATCACTTTGGGCGCCGACGGTGCCCTCCGCGTGCCCGACGAGCCGATCATCCCGTTCGTGGAGGGCGACGGGATCGGC
>VXNG01000159.1 GCA_009840695.1 Acidimicrobiaceae bacterium | reverse complement strand
AGGGTCTCGCAGAGGTCGCCACCGCAGCCACGCCCGGCGGTGGAACCCTGCCCGGCGTCGAGATCGACTCGGTGGGTGTGGCCGTGCCCGGCGACCACACCTCCGCACTGCGGTCACTGTCCCGGCCGATCATCGCCCGGGTGATCGACGGTGCCACCGTTGTCGACCTGCGCACCGTGCACCCTGACGACGACGCCGAGGTGGTCGCGGCCCTGCACGCCGCCAACGACCAGCCATGAGCAACTTCCGCCCGAACTGGCAGCCCACAACGCCCAAAACGGCGCCCACCGCTGCCAATTCCTCCAAGCCGTGCACGTAGTCGCCACTGCCGGTCACGTCGACCACGGCAAGAGCACACTGGTGCGGGCCCTCACCGGCACCGATCCCGACCGGCTGGCCGAGGAGAAGGAACGCGGCCTCACCATCGACTTGGGCTTCGCGTCGATGCCTCTGCCGTCGGGACGCCGGCTCGCCTTCATCGACGTGCCCGGCCATGTCCGCTTTCTCAAGAACATGCTGGCCGGGGTGAGCGGTGTGGATGCCTGCGTGTTCGTGGTCGACATCACCGAGGGATGGAAGCCGCAATCCGAGGAACACCTGCGAATACTGCAACTCCTCGGCTTGGACCACGGAATGGTGGCCCTCACCAAGGCCGGCGAGGCCGACGAGGATCTGGTCGAGCTGGCTCGCCTCGACGTGGCCGAGCACGTCGCGGGCACGTTCCTGGCCGACGCACCGATCGTGGCCACCGACGCGGTGGCCGGAACCGGCATCGACGATCTCGTCGCCGCCCTGGACGGCCTGCTGGCCCTCACGCCCACTGCAGCCGATCGGGGCCGGATGAGACTATGGGTGGATCGAGCCTTCCCCATCAAGGGCTCGGGCACGGTGGTGACCGGAACCCTGACCGGCGGGCGGCTCTCCGCCGACGACGCATTGGCCCTGCTCCCGGCCGGGCGCGCCGTGCGAGTGCGAGCCCTCCAGAGCCTGCATCAGCAGTGCGACCAGATCGGCCCGGGCAACCGGGTGGCGGTCAACATCGTCGGAGCGGGACACCGGGACGTGGCTCGGGGAGACGCACTGGTGCGGACCGAGCAATGGCAGGCCACCGACACCATCGATGCCGAGCTGTCGGTGCTGGCCTCACTCGACCATCCGGTCACCCGGAGGGGTGCCTACGTGGCCTACATCGGATCGGGCGAGCATCCGGTGCGGCTGCGGGTCCTCGGGCCGGCAGCCATCGAGCCGGGGGCAAGGGGGCTCGTCCGCCTCCACCTCCCGCTGCGGTTGCCGCTCTGCATGAGCGACCGCTTCATCCTGCGCGAGTCGGGGCGCTCGGAGACGGTCGGGGGCGGCGAGGTACTCGACGTCGAGCCGGTACTGCCCGCGGCCAGGGCCCGGCCCGACCGCTCGGTGGAGCGGGTCATCGCGGAACGGGGACGCATAGACGCCGCTCACCTCGAGAGGCTGACCGGCACCCCCCGCCCGCCCGATGTGGGCCGCTGGGCAGTTGCGCCCGATCACTTGGCGAAGACCAGACAACGGCTGACCGAGGCAGTGAACGCAGCCGGGGCGCTAGGTCTGGATCTGGCCACCCTCGACGACTTCGAGCGGGCCGTCATCGATGCCGTCGAGGGCATGGAGTCGGCCGACGGGCGGATCCGCCTCGCCGGCGGCGGAGATCCCCTGGCCGATCACCGATTCGTCAAGGCGGCCGAGGCTGCCCCGTTCGCGCCTCCGGCACCGAGCGACGTCGGAAGCGACGAGCTGCGCCTGCTAGTCAGGCAGGGCCGGCTGGTGGAGAGCGGCGGCATCCACTTCGCGGCCGCCGCGATCACCGAAGCGGCGGAGACGGTGGCTCGGCTGCTGGCCGACAGACCCGAAGGGGTGACGGTGGCGGAGGTCCGTGACGCCTGGGGCACGACCCGCAAGTACACCCTGGCCCTGCTGGCCCGGCTCGACAGCACGGGCGTGACCCGCAGACGCGAGGATCTGCGTATCGCCGGACCGCGGCTACCTCAGGTCTAGATCAGAAACTGGAGACCACCAGGTGCAGATCAGGTTCGGGCCATGCGCAGCAACAGGTCGCGCCGCTCGATCTCGTTGAGGCCGCCCCAGATGCCGTGCTGCTCGCCTATGTCCAGCGCGTACTGCAGGCAGTCGGGCTGGACCGAGCAGGAGGCGCAGATGTCCTTGGCCCGCAGCTCGCGCCGCCGCTTCTCGTCGCGCTTCTCCACATAGGGAGGCGGGAAGAACACCGAGGCGTGAGGGCCCCTGCAGGCGGCTCGCAACTGCCATTCAACCCGCTCTTGTGAAGCAAGCCTCGTACCCACAACTATCCTCCCACCTGACGAACTACCACATGCCCATCGGCAGATACAAGGCCGCTCAGGAGCTTTTTTGCGGCTTCTTGACGTCCTGTAACGGCGGTGAGGTTGCCGCGTCGGCGGCGTCAGAGGGGGTCTGTCTCGTCGGCGTCGCCGAGTTCTTCGGACTCATCGGCAGGCTCCACCGTAAGGATCAGGCCTTGCAGCGCCATCACGCGGACGGGGTCGCCCTCAGAGATGGGCGTGGCCCGCTGGGTTCGAGCCCTCCAGGGGGCACCGTCGATGACCACCACGCCCTCAGGGTCCACGGCGTCCCGGGCAATGCCGCGTGCTCCGATCATCCAGTCGCGCCCGATCGTGGGCGTGCCGAAGCGGGTTCGCACCATGGCGGGCATGCCGGCCACCATTCCGGCGAAGACCCCGACGATCCCAGCCAGAAGGGTGATCCATGACAGCAGCACCCCACTGAACAGCGTCAGCGATCCCGCGATCAGGCACACCGTGGCGATCACGGTCCAGGCCCTGGGGACACCGATCTGTATGTCCACGGCGTAGCCGAACATGGCCAACAGCAGCAGCGCCACCGCCCACCACCGGGCCGGCAGGGCCACCAACCCGTAACACCCGAGCAAGAAGGTGACCGCGCCGATCCCACCCGCGATGCCCACCCCTGCGGTGTACAGCTCGAAGACGAGCAACCCGGCCCCCACCAGAAGCAGCAGGTAGGCGACCGCGGGGCTGGCCGCGACGTGCATGAACTGATCGAGCAGAGCGAGCTTGGCGAAACGGACACGGCTCACCGGGACCCGCAGCGGCTTGTCGCCGGATTCGTCGATCTCGGTCTGGAAGCCGGGCAGGTCCAGCACGAAGAAGGGCAGGGTGGGGGCCTCCCGGGCCAGTCCGAGCTCGATCGCCTCGGAGAAGGAGACCTTCTGGGACTGCAGGCGCGGGTAGGCCTGGGCGAACGGCTCGGTCAGCTGCCCGGCGGGCAGGGCCAGCGCTCCGAGCTCTCCCAACTCGGATCCGGGAGCCAGGGCCAGGTCCGCTACCAGACCGGCCAGCTGACCCACGCGTCCGGCGGCCACCGCGCCCGACGGGCCCACCCACATCGTGACGGGCACATCCGATTGGCGGATCCGGTCGGCCAGCTCGCCCAGCCGCCGGTCGTCGATGGTGGCCCGGGAGCTGTTCACCTGCAGCACCAGGCCGAGCGAGCCGTCGGCCGAGGCCTTGTCGATGGACCGCTCGATGAAGTCGGCCATGATCGGATCGAGGTAGCCCGAGACTTCGACAACGTCCACCACTCCCGGCTCTGCCTGCGCGACGGGATCGGTGGTGCCGGCAACGGCCGCCGAGCCGGGCAGGCTGAGCGCCAACGCCGCTCCCAGTATCACAGCGATGCTGGCCGCGGCCCGCCGGGTGAGCCTCATCGGATGGTGCAGCGATAGGAGAGCGGTCGCGGCCGCTAGATGCCCGGATCCCGGTCGAGCGCGCCGACGGCGGCCTCGAGGGTCTCCTCGACGGGCACGATGCGGTCGAATCCGGTGGTGTGCAGCAGGCGGAGCAGCGTGGCGCCGTTGCAGTACACGACAACCCGGCCCTCGTTCTCACGGATGCGGCGGATCCCGCCGATGAGCGCCCCGAGACCGGCGGAGTCGATGAAGGGCACGCCACAGAGATCAACCACCAGGCGACCCGCGCTGGCGTGTTCGGCCAGCGCCTCGCGGAACTGGGCCACGGTGTAGGCATCGAGCTCCCCGGTGGGACGAAGCAGATGGTACGACCCTGCCTCGTTGTGGAACGACTCGATGTCCAGCACGGGCTCCGAGGATATACGGCCGCTGCCGATATCGGGGTAGCCAGCGAGCCGGTACCATCTCCGCCGTGCCTGACCTGCTGCTGGTGACCGACGCCGACTGGACCGCGGAGCAGTGCGAGGCCGCGCTGGGCGGCGACCACCGCATGCACAGGGTGAGACGGGGCGCCGACACACTGGAGGCGATCGAGCTGGTCGAGCCCGATCTGGTGCTGCTCGACATGCAGGTCGGAAACATGGGAGGGATGGCCGCGTGCCTGGCCGTCCGCCAGGAGGAGGGCATGGGCCGGCTGGAGCCCCGGCCGGTGATCATGCTGCTCGACCGCGACGCCGAC
>VXNG01000063.1 GCA_009840695.1 Acidimicrobiaceae bacterium | reverse complement strand
CGAACTCGCTGTCCGGAGAGCCGTACTCGGACTCGGGCTGTGCGGGGAAGACGCATGTGCCGGCACCCTCGTCGTGGAGGAACTCGCAGAATGAAGAGGAATCCCAGATCATCCAGTTTGTGTCGCCGAATCCGACCGCCACTCGCGTGTCGACCGCTCCGGCGGGCAGGACCTCGGCGAGGTGCTCGACGTTGTGCTCGAACCGGTGGATGGCCTCTTCCGCTTCAGCCTGCCTACCGGTCAGGAGGCCGACGTCCATCCATCCGTCCTTGAGGGTCTCGACGCCGCCGATGTCGACCAGGTAGACCGGGGCAACCATCTCGAGAGCGTCACGCACCTCCTCTTCGCCAACCCGGCCGATGATGAGGTCCGGCTCGAAGGCAGCCACCTCCTCGACGGAGGTGCGATCGCCGAGTACGGGGATGTCGGCGGCAGCCGCGCCGTAATAGGCGGCCGCGGTGCCCCAGTTACCACCGCGATGCTGGGCGACCGGCACGATTCCAAGGTCCGATGTCAGGTCGGTGCAGTTGTCCTGGACGCAAACGATCCGCTCGGCGGGATGGTCGAGCGTGATCTCCCGCCCACTGCCGTCCGTAACCGTCAGCGAAGGTGCCACGGTGGTGGCAGGAGCGGCCGTCGTAGTCGGCGCCTCGGTTGCGGCAGGGACAGCCGTCGTGGTCGGCGCCGCGGTGGTGGCGGGAGCGGCCGTCGTAGTCGGCGCCTCGGTTGCGGCGGGAGCGGCCGTCGTAGTCGGCGCCGCGGTGGTCGCAGTTTCCGACTCCCCTCCACAGGCAGCCAGCGCCACTAGCACGACCACGAGGCCGATGGACTGGGCCAACTTCATGCGGTGGGAAAGGGATGATGTTCGATGCGCCATGCGGCGAGCCTCCTCTTGATCGGTCGGCCGCAGGGTATCGATAATGAGAATCAGTCTCAACCTGGAGAAGGGACGTTCGCAGCCTTCGTGGGAGACCCGTGCCGATGACTCGAACCCGTAGCCTCGTGGAATGGACGCGGCACCGGTTGACAGCCGCGACGACCAACCGGACCGCGGCGAACACGAACGTTCATGGCGGGCCGCGGTGGGTCTCATCGGGGTTCTGGCCGTGCTGGCCGTCGTGGTGTGGCTGCTCAGCCTCACCAGCGATGACGCCGGTCCTGTCGACGGCCGCGACGCCGACCCCGTCGACGAGGAGCGTTTCATAGCGCCGACCACCACCAGCCCACCGCCCGAGGCAGAGGCCGGCACCGAGGCCCTCCCGGAGGACGAAGGCGCGGCTCCGGCCGAGCCGTTCAGCCAGCTGGAGGGCCGGCTGATGTACCTGAGCGGCCGCCATGTGGCGTGGGTGGACCTGGCGACGGGAGCCCTGCAACAAGTACCGATCGAACCAACCGGGTCACGTCTCGAAGTCGCCGCCATGGAGTTGCTCACCGACGGCAAGCGGACGGTAGGCCTGTCATGGACAGGCGATGAGCCGTCCGCGGTGCTCGTCACCTCCGGCGCAGAGCTGGTGCCCTCGGATCATCCACTCGTCGACTTCTGGGTGATCAGCCGCCCCGACGGGCCCGGGGGCACTGTCTGGATGAATGCCTGGCAGGACTACGGCGTCCTCACCGGCGAGCTGCAGGCCCCTCCCGGCTCCGAGGTGGTGGTGGTCCGCAACGCCGGTGTGCTGGTGACTCCGCCGGTGGGCAGGACTTACCGGCCGACGTTCGCCGGCTTCGAGGTCGTTAGCGAGCACCGGCTCCTGGCCGCCAGCGATCAACTGCGAGTGGAGCAGCGCTGCGACGAGCTGCTCTCGTGCACGGTGGTGGTGGTGGACGCCGCCACCGACCGGGCTACGGCGCTGCCCGAGGACTTTGTGGCCGAGCTGGCCGGCATCTCCGTGTCACCCGACAGCCGCTGGCTGCTCAACGACACCAGCCCGGCGTGGCTCTTCGACCGCCGGACCGGGCAGCTGCGCCTGCTGGACGGGGGCGGCTACGGCCGGCCGCTGTGGTCCAGCGACTCGACCTCGGTGGCCTGGCTGACCTCGGACCGCACCCCGACGCTGGTAGTCGGCCGGCTCGAGCCGTCCGACGAGGCTCAGGACTGGTTCGTGGTGGAGCTGGCCGGGCTGGGCGCAGACCCGTCGCCGGGTTCGTCGTTGCTGCTCGATCTGGACGCTCGCGCTAGGTGAGTTCGGCCACGCCGAAGACCACGCCGAAGCGCACGCACCAGATCGCCACCGTGGAGTAGTGGTCGAGGTCGAGCCCGACGGGAATCTCGTAGTTCTGCGAGCCGACGTTGCCCTTGAGGTCGCCGAGGTCAACGAAGTCGTTGTCAAACTCGCCGGCCGGCGCGTCGGTGGGGGCGGCCGACAGGTACACGTTCAGGTCGGGGCCGTTGTCGGTCCGGAAGTCCTCGAACCGCAGGAAGCGCTGCCCGCTGCCGTCGCCGAGCACCAGGGCGCTGCCCTCGGTGGGATGCGAACGGTCGATAAATGGCCCGGACGCCTCCACGATGATCTGAGGCTCGGCCGGTTGAGGTTGGGTCTCGGCGGGCTGGGTCTCGGTGGGCTGGGTCTCCTCGTTGGGTTCACCGACCTCCGGGGCATCCTGGGGATCGGCGGGCGCGGATTCGGCAGGCTCAGCCGGCTCGGGTGCTTCGACTCCGGGCTTGGGGACCTGTGACGTCGCCGGCCCAGGCATATCCGGCATGGGTTCGTCGACCTCCTCGACCATGGGCATGCCGTCGTCCGCCATGGCCTCGTTCATGGCCTTGGCCATGTCCTCGGTCGTCTCGTCGCCCTCGATGCCCGACGGAGCCGGGCCGGCGGCGAAGAACGGGAGCGCCTCGTCCACCTCGTCGTCTTGGAAGTACGTCTGGAAGGCGAAGAAGCCGAACACCAGCCAGGCCCCCACCCCTGCCAGCACGACTCCAGCCGGAAGGGCCCAGCGCCAATGTCGTCTGATCCAGGATCTCATCACTCCAAGTATCGCCGCTGGAGGATGAGGATTTCAGCGGTTATCCGAGCCACGAAGGAAGCCGGCCATCTGCCGATGACGTTGCCTCCGGTAGTTTCGTGCCGATGATCGCTCAAGCCGTGTGGCTGAACGGACGGATGGTGGAGCCCGATCAACCGCACCTGCGGGCCGACGACCACGGCGTGATAGTGGGCGACGGCGTGTTCGAGACGCTGCTCGTAGTACGCGGCGATGCCGGGGCGGGCGCCTTCGCGGTGCGGCGCCACCTCGAGCGTCTGCGCCGATCGGCCCGAGCGCTTCGGTTCGAGTGCCCCTACAGCGACGACGAGCTGCGGGCCGCCATCGCTGAGTGCCTCGACGTCGCGCCCGGGGCCGGGATCGTGCGGATCACCGCGACCAGCGGCGGCGGACCCCTGGGCTCGGGACGTAGCGGCGCGGCGCCGTCCACGATCGTGATCGCTGGCAACCGACCGCCCGACTACCCGCCGGGAACCGCGGTGGCGGTGGTGCCGTTCGTCCGCAATGAGCGCGGCGGCATGGCCGGGGTGAAGACCACTTCCTACGCCGAGAACGTGCTGGCCCTCGACATGGCCCGCGAGCTGGGCGCGTCCGAGGCCATCTTCGCCGACACCCGGGGGCGGGTGAGCGAGGGCACCGGTTCGAACATTTTTTGGTCTGACGGCACCCGTCTGCACACGCCGCCGCTGGACACCGGCTGCCTGGCCGGGATCACCCGGGCGCTGCTGCTGGAGCGGCTCGATGTGACCGAGACCCACCAGCCGGTGGCGGAGCTTCGGAGCGTTCCCGAGGCCTTCCTGGCCTCCTCGACCCGGGCGGTCCAATCGATCGCCCGCATCGACAGCACCGAACTGCCCGTTGTGGACGGCCCCCTGACGGTCGCCGCGGCCGAACTGATGGCCGATCTGATGGCCAACGACATCGACCCGTGACCCTGATCTCGCACGTCTTGGAAGCCTCGTGACCGACGAGGAACTCATGGAGCTAGCGCTGGTCGAGGCCCGGTCCGCCCCCGCGCACGGCGACGTGCCGGTGGGTGCGGTGGTCTGGCTCAACGACGAGGCGGTCGCCCGCCGCCACAACGAGCGGGAGCGCACCGGCGATCCCACCGCCCACGCCGAGATGCTGGCGCTTCGGGACGCTGCGACCCGCCTGGGCAGCTGGCGTTTGGACGGAGCCACGGTGGCCGTGACCCTGGAGCCCTGCCCCATGTGTGCGGGGGCACTGCAGCAGGCCCGGGTCGCCCGGGTCGCCTACGGCGCCGACGACCCCAAGGCCGGCGCCCTCGGGTCGCTCTACAACCTGGGCGCCGACCCCCGGCTCAACCACGAGTTCGCAGTGGTGCCGGGTGTGCGGGCCCCCGAGTGCGCTGCCCTGCTGCAGGAGTTCTTCGCCGGCCTACGGACCTCCAGTACCGGCGCCGAAGCCGGCCGGGAGGCCCGCCGGTAGCCTCTGCGGCGGAGAGTTGCCAGAGCGGACGAATGGGGCGGCCTC
>VXNG01000171.1 GCA_009840695.1 Acidimicrobiaceae bacterium | reverse complement strand
CGGTGAGGATGTGATTCAACAACGTCGTCTTGCCCGCACCGAGAAAGCCCGTCAGTACCGTCACAGGAACCCGTTCATCAACCATGGGCGCGATGATAATGAGTTCCATTCTTATTTCCGACACCGGTTGGTGCCGACAGCCGACTTCCCGGCAAGCCGGCGAGTCGGCGGACCACGTCGGGGACACACCACCATGAGGATCCAGGCGCAATAGGTCTAGCGCCAACGCTCTGCGTGCGGTGTCGGAGGGGGGACTTGAACCCCCACGCCCAATCTGGGCACTAGCCCCTCAAGCTAGCGCGTCTGCCAATTCCGCCACTCCGACGTGGAGGTTCGATGCTACCGGGGGCGCTGCCTGCACCCACGGGCCGGCGTCAGCCGCAGCAGGTGTCCTCGAGGGACTCGGCCCGCCACACATTCACCGCCTCGTAGACGGCCAAAGAGGCTATGAACAGCCCGGCTGTCGGGTCGGCCCACCACCATCCCAGCGCCGCGTTGGCGCCCAGTCCGAGCAGCAGCCCGCCTGACATGAGCGCACACAGCACGGTCTGGGTGGCCTCGGCCTCCACTGCTCGCGACCCGATGACCGGAGCGAGGCGTCGCTTGGCCCGGGCCAGAACTGGCATTACCACCAGGGACAGGGCCGCTATGGCGATCCCGACCGGCGACTCCGTGGGACGGTGAACCGTCACCAGGTCACGGACCGACTCCACACCCACGTAGACGGCCAGCACGGCGAAGCTCACTGCAATCAGTCGCTGGGCCCGCTTGTCGACCTCCTGTTTGCAGCCGGTGCGGCGCTCCTGTGCGAGCCGCCACGCCAGGATCGCCGCGGCCGACACCTCGATGCCGGAGTCCAGGCCGAAGCCGATCAAGCTGACCGAGCCGGCGGCGATGCCCGCGGCAATAGCCACCACGCCCTCGACGACGTTCCAGCCGATGGTGGTCGCGGTGAGCCACCTCTGACGGGTGACGGCCTGGTCCCTGGTTGTGGGCGTCGTCAATGCCATCCAGTCGTGACCTCCTCCGGCGTTCTCTGGTGAACGAACCGGAACCGAGCGGGCGCTATTCCAATGTCTGTGAGCCCCGGGAATCTCGCGCGGATCCTTCAGCCTGCCGGTTGCATTCGATTGGCAGTGTGATACATTAAAATGCATGACATCAGATGATATGGTCATGGATGTCACGTTCAGTGAGTCGGTTCCCATGGGCGGCACCTACGCCAACGGCGCGCTTGTGTGGAACACCCCGCATGAGTTCACGGTTGATTTCACGTCGCACCGTTCACCGACTCATGACGGCGACGCCCACGATGTGCTGGTGGTGGCGCGGATGAAGATCCCGACCAGTGCCATGTTCCGGATCGTTCAAGCCATGTCGGCCAACATCGACCGGTACGAGCAGCAACACGGGCGGATAACGCCGGGACCACCCAAGGAGGAAACATGAGCAACAACGGCAGCGGTCCGGCCCCCGCCTCCTCCGGAGGCTTCCGCTTCACCGTGAGGGCCAGCGATGATCACGTGTCGGTCTCGCGCCCGGTCAGCCGCGAGGACGTCGACCGGGTCCGGCGCCAGCTCGCCGAGTGGGCGACTCGCCGCCCCGCACAGCCCGCCTAGCGGCCTAGCCGTCCCGAACGGTCATCAGTGGCCGGGGCTGGGCATTCAGGGTTGGGGGTACGATCTGCTGCCGATGGAGAACGAGCCGGGACTGGGCGAGGCCGGAGGCGCGAGCGACTTCGGGCTCGACGCGGCCTATTCGGTGGACGGGCCCGACGACAACCGGGCGCTCTACAAGGCCTGGGCCGCCACCTATGACGGCTTCCTGGAGCAGAACCGCTACATCTACGCCCGCCAGGTCGCCGAGTTCTTCAACCGGCGGTCCTCGGCACGGGACGAGCCCGTGCTCGACGTCGGGTGCGGAACCGGTGTAGTGGGCGCAGCGTTGCGCCATCTGGGTGTACCGCTGATCGACGGCCTCGACATTTCACTCGAGATGATGGCCAAGGCCCGGCAGAGAACCGGCCCCGACGGGAGTTCCGTCTACCGCCGCCTCATCGAGGCCGACCTCACTGGTCCGCTCGACCTCGCGTCGGACACTTACGCGGGGATCGTCAGCGCCGGCACCTTCACCCACGGCCACGTCGGACCCGACGGACTGGCGGAACTGGTGCGCATCGCCCGACCCGGCTCTGTGTGTTCGATCGGCATCAACGCCGCCCACTTCGACGCGCACGGCTTCCGTGATCACCTCGACCGGTATGCCGCCGAAGGCAGGGTCAGCGGCCTGGAGGTGACGCTGCGGCCCATGTACGAGGACGCCGACGGCAGCGAGCTCGATCACATGACCCAGATCGCGGTCTTCGTCGTTACTGACGGCACACACGACACAGATGGGCCTAGCCAGTGACCGACGAGCACTCACCCCGAGAGTCCGCCGATGAGCGGGCGGCCTTGCTGAAGGCGGCGTACGCGGTCAAGAGTCCCGACGACAACCGGGAGCTGTACTCCAAGTGGGCTGCCACTTACGAAGAGTTCCTGGAGACGTACCGCTACATCTACGCGCGGCAGGTGGCCGAGATGTTCGTCGAGCGGTCGTCGACGCACACCGAGCCCGTGCTCGACGCGGGATGCGGCACCGGCCGGGTGGGACTGGAGCTGTCCCGGCTCGGGGTCTCGCCCGTCGACGGGATCGACATCTCGCCCGAGATGCTGGACAAGGCCCGCGCTATGTCGGGACCCGGGGGCGTACCCTCCTACCGTCGCCTGATGGAAGCCGACCTCACCGGCCCCATCGCCCTCGAGACCGGCAGCTACTCGGGTGTCGTCAGCTCAGGTGCCTTCACCCACGGACACCTCGGTCCAGACGCCCTGTCGGAGCTCTTGCGGGTAGCCCGGCCCGGCGCGGTCTGCATCATCGGCGTCAACACATCCATCTTCGAGTCCAACGGCTTCAAGGGTCGCTTCGAGCGCTATGCCTCCGACGGTGTCATCGACGATCTGGAGGTGCAGTTGCGCCACGTGTACGAGGAGATTGACGCCGACAACGCCAACCACCTGGCCCACATCGCCACGTTCACACGCGGCGCGCTCAGATGATCAGGGCGTAGGAGATCGACGCGAAGGCGAAGACCAGCGCGGCGACCACGGTGATCCGGTCGAGGTTGCGCTCCACCACGGTGGAACCGGCCGCCTGGGCGCCGAGCCCGCCGCCGAACATGTCCGACAGGCCGCCGCCCTTGCCGCTGTGCAGCAGCACGAGGAACACCAGCAGCATCGCCGACAGCACGTGCAGCGGGGCGACGAACCAGATCACGGTGCGAGGCTACCAGTGCCCCGAGCCGGCGCCGCGCCCGGAGCGGGGGTCACGCCGCGTACAGGCGGTGGTTGACGATCCGGGCGAACTCGGTGGCGTCGAGGCTGGCCCCGCCCACGAGCGCACCGTCGATGTCGGGCTGCTCCATGAGGTCGGGGGCGTTGGACGGCTTGACGGAGCCCCCGTACTGGACCCGCAGATCGGCTGCGGCCGCCCTCCCCCACCCGTCGGCCACCCGGGACCGCACGTGGGCGCACATGTCCTGGGCGTCGGCCGGCGTGGCCGTCTCGCCGGTGCCGATGGCCCACACCGGCTCGTAGGCCACCACCAGCTTGCTCACAACCCCGGCGTCGAGCCCGTCGAGGCTGCCGGCCAGCTGGCCGGAGACCACGTCGTGGGCCTGACCGGACCTGCGCTGGTCGATGGTCTCGCCCACGCACACGATGGGCACCATGCCGTGGCGCAGCACCGCCAGAGCCTTGGCGTTCACCACCTCGTCGCCTTCGCCGAACAGCGCCCGCCGCTCGCTGTGGCCCACGATCACGTACGACACGTCCAGCTTGGCCAGCATGGCGGCCGACACCTCGCCGGTGAAGGCGCCCGCGTCCTCCGGATGGCAGTCCTGAGCGCCCAGGGCTATGGGCACGTTGTCGGCCTGCAAGACGGTCTGCACCGAGCGCAGATCGGTGAATGGCGGATGCACCGACACCTCCACGTGGCGGTAGTCGTCGGTGTTGAGCGCGTAGGCCAGCTTCTGGATGGTCTGGATCGCCTCGAAGTGGTTGTGGTTCATCTTCCAGTTGCCGCTTATCAGCGGCTTGCGGCCTCCTGCCGGCCCGCTGTCGCGGCCCGAGGACTTGCGTCTAAGTGGCATCGGCTTCTCCCTCCGTATTTCTTTCGTCTCCCGCTGCGTTGCCTCCTGTTGCGTTCCCTCGCCGAAGGGCGGTCAGTCCCGGCAGGTCGCCCTTCTCGATCAGCTCCAGCGACGCTCCGCCTCCGGTGGACACGTGGTCCATGTCTCGGTCGACCCCGAAGCGTCGAGCCGCCGCCGCGCTGTCGCCCCCACCCACAACGGTGAAAGCGCGGGTCTCGGCCATGGCTGCGGCCACCGCGCCTGTCCCGCCTCCGAAGCGGGGATCCTCGAACACGCCCATCGGGCCGTTCCAGAACACCGTTCCCG
>VXNG01000244.1 GCA_009840695.1 Acidimicrobiaceae bacterium | reverse complement strand
ACACCGGCGTCCTGCAGCAGGCGGGCGGCCGGGGCCTTCCCCAGCCCGCAGGCCGCCACGTCCAGCCAGGCCAGGAACGTCGAGTCGGGCCGGTGGAAGACAACCCCGGGCGCCTCGGCGGCCAGGCGGGCTGCGAGATGGTCACGTAGTTCCGTCAAATGGGCCACCAGCCCGTCGGCCCAGGCCGCGCCGTGGCGCCAGGCCGCGACGGTGGCGTCGATGCCAGTGCGGGCGGCGTGGCCGAGCAGCAGCGGTGGGTGGGCCTCCCGCACGCGGCGGCGTAGCGCCCGATCGTCGTAGGCCGTCACCGCGCACCGCAGTCCCGATATGGAGAACGTCTTGGCTGGCGAGGTCACCGTCACTACCCGCTCGGCCGCGCCGGGGATGGACAGCAGGGGGACGAATGCGGACGAGGAGTCCCGATACACGAGGTCGGCGTGGATCTCGTCGGACACGACGTAGAAGTCGTAGGCGTGGGCCAGCTCCACGATCCTGGCCAGGATCTCGGTGTCGGCCACCCATCCGGTCGGGTTGTGGGGATGGCACCACAGCAGGACCCGGGCGTCGGGCCGGCGTCGCACGAGCGCTTCTAGGTCGTCGGGGTCGAGCGTCCAGCCATGGTCGCGGTCGTAGCGCATGAGCCACTCGAGCTGGGGGCGCCGGGCGGTGGGGCAGATCTGGAGGAAGATGTGGTAAATGGGCGGGGTGAGGATCACGCCCTCGTCGGGCCCCGCCAGCGCGGTGACTGCCGCGGTCACGCCCTGCAGCACATCCACGCAGCTGTGCACAAGATCGGGATCGGGGCTCCAGCCGTAGCGCTCGCCGGCCCATTGGGCGAACGCAGCGCCCACATCGTCCTCCAGGTCGTGATAGCCGAAGTCGCCCCGGTCGATGGTGGCCTGCATGGCGTCGGTGACCGCCGGCGGGGGCCGGAAATCGTGCTCGGCCACCCACGCCGGCAGGGCGTCGGCGCCGTACTTGGTCCACTTGGCGTTGCGGTTGCCCCTCTTGAGCCCGGCATCGAAACAGGCGTCGAAGTCCCCGAGACGCGCGTCTCCTCCCAATGCGGTCACACTAGGGCTACGGGAGGGAGCCGGTGTTGACGATGGGGGTGGTCTGCTGCTCGCTGGTTAGCACCACCAGCAGGTTGGCCACCATCGACGCCTTGGCCTGCTCGTCGAGGTCGACCACCGAGCGCTGGGTCAGCAGTTCGAGCGCGTCCTCGACCATGCCGACCGCGCCCTCGACGATGGTGCGGCGGGCCGCCACCACCGCCGCGGCCTGCTGGCGTCGCAGCATCGCCTCGGCGATCTCGGTGGCGTAGGCCAGATGGTTGAGCCGGGTCTCGATGACCTCCACACCGGCCCGATCCAGGCGGTCCTGCACCTCGGCGTGCAGCGTGGCCGCCACCGTGTCGGGATCGGAGCGCAGCGACACCCTGTCGCCCTCGAAGTCGTCGTAGGGGTACTGGGTGCCCAGATGGCGGATGGCCGTCTCGCTCTGGACGTGCACGAAGTCCTCGAAGTCGTCCACCTCGAACACGGCCGCGGCGGTGTCGACCACCCGCCAAACCACCACCGCGGAGATCTCGATGGGGTTGCCCTCGGCGTCGTTGACCTTGGACACGCTGGTGGTGAAGTTGTGCACCCGCAGCGAGATCTTGCGCGACTCCATGCGGGTGAACGGGTTGGCCAGATGCCAGCCCGGGGTCGCCACCGTGCCCTTGTAGCGGCCGAAAAGGATCAGCACCAGGGCCTCGTTGGGCTGCACCAGGTATTGGCCGGGCCACGAGAATACGAAGGTGAGCGCCCCCACCGGGACAAGGAACACCAGCGGCCACGCCACCGCGGCCACGCCGACGATCCCGGCCGCAACGAGGACCAGTCCGACCAGGGCGATCAGCACTCCCATCAGGCCCGGCTTGGTGCGGGCGCGCCGGGCTGTGACCACGGGAGTCGAGGAGTCCTCGGTGAGGCCGCCGGGATCGGAGGGGGAGGAGGTCTCGGTCATGTCCGCCATCCTGTCATCCGGATGCGCCGCTGGCTACCGTGACCGGCGGCGTCTCAGTTAGGAGCACAGATGAAGTTCGGCATCTCGTTCGCCAATGTGGGCACGTTCGTGAAGGGCAAGGGCGCGGCCCTCCTGGCCCAGGCTGCCGAAGAGGCTGGGTTCGACTCGCTGTGGACGGTGGAGCACATCCTCTATCCGGAGGGCTACGAGTCGGTCTACCCGTACGCCCCCGACGGGAAGATGCCCGGATCGGGCAACAACCCGATACCCGACCCGCTTATCTGGCTCGGCTACGCGGCCGCGGTCACTTCCAGCATCAGGCTGGCCACCGGCATCTCGCTGCTTCCCGAGCGTCATCCGCTCACCTTCGCCAAGGAGGTGGCCACCCTGGACGTGCTGTCGGGAGGCCGGGTGACGCTCGGGGTGGGCATCGGCTGGCTGCGCGAGGAGTTCGACGCGCTCGATGTGCCCTGGGAGCGCAGGGGTCACCGCACCGAGGAGTACATGGAGGTCATGCGCCGGGCGTGGGCCGAAGACGACCTGACCTTCGACGGCGAGTTCGTGTCGTTCCGCCGGGCCAGCTCCAACCCCAAGCCGAAGGCGGGGAGCATCCCGATCCACATCGGCGGGCACAGCGAGGCGGCGGCCCGCCGGGCCGGCCGTGTTGGGGACGGCCTGTTCCTCGCCGGAGGCGACATGGCGCACCTGCTCGACCTGGCTCGCAACACTGCTGCCGACTGCGGGCGCGATCCGGCCGACCTGGAGATGTCGGCCGTCCATCTGGGGCTGTTCGGTGACGATCCGGCGGCGGCGGTTCAGGAGGCCGAGTCGTGGGGTGTGGCGCGGCTGATGGTTCCTTCGGTGTTCTACTTCCGCAACACGGCCGAGGGTCTGGCCGCCTTCGGGGAGTCGGTGATCGCGCCCCACTCCTGACTCTACGAGTGCCGGTCTACGCGTGCCGGTTGCTCAGGCTCCAGGTCCTCTGGGAGTGGCATTGCCCGGTCCGTTGGCGGGGTGGTTCCTGCGCTGACGCTCCGGGCTGGTCTCCATCACCCGGAAGTCGACGGTGCGTCCCAAGGCGTCTGCCAGCAGATTGGCGCTGCGGCGGGCGGTGAACATCTCGATTTCCACGTCGGTGCCAGCAGCTGTCTCAACATCGATGGTCACGGCCTTTTCGCTCACGGAGGCATGGACCCGCTCGACGGCCCTCCTGTAGGTGCGGTCCAGCGCAATTCCCACCCGCAGCAGCCCGGCCAGCACCCGCACCCGGCGGCGGTCGGGCTTGCTGAGCGCCATGAACTCGCGATGCGACGACACTGGCCGGCTCTTGCGGTGGTAGCGGGCCACCAGCGCGATCAACTCCAGCTCGTTCTCGCTGAAACCGGCAAGGCGCTCGCTGTTGCGGATCAGGTAGTACGAGTGCTTGTGGTGCGAGGAATTGGCCACGAATCGGCCGATGTTGTGAAGCAGGCCGGCGGCCTCCAGCAGCTCGCTGTCCGAGATGGTCAGCCCGTGCGCCGCTCCGGTCTCGTCGAACAACTCCAAGGCCAGATCGGTGGCGTGTTCGGCATGGATCAAGTCCTCGTGGTAGCTGCGGGCCAGGGCCAGCACGCTTGAGCGTCTGAGGTCGCTGAGGTGGTGAAGCCCGTCGTCGCGGGAGCGGTCCCGGCGGTTGAAGCGGTCGAGCAGCAGCCCCTCGCGCAGCGCTCCGGTCGACACCACCAGCGATTCGATGCCGAGGGCCTTGAAGAGCTGTCGCAGCAGGATGGCTCCCGCCACGATCACGTCGCGGCGGGCGGGGTCCAGGCCGGGTACACCGGCACGCTCGCCGGGTGTGGGCCTCGACAAGAGGTCGGCGACAACTTTGTCGAGGTCGGCGCGCTCGATGGTGGCGTTGGCGACGGTGCGCAGCGTCTCACCGCGGCGGGCGGCGCACAGAGCCGCTACGGCCGCGATGGTGCCCGAGCAGCCCACTGCGACGTCGAAGCCGATGTCGCGGGCCTCCCCGGCCACGTGGGCCACGAACGACTTGATGTGGCGCCGGCAGGCCTTGACCGCGCCGTCGGCGATCAAGCCGCCCTCGAAGAAGCGGTCGGTTAGTCGGATGTGGCCCAGCTTGAGGCTGCGGGCCAGCGCCGCGGGGGCGTGGTCGCCCACGATCAGCTCGGTGGACCCACCACCGATGTCGATGACGATGTGGGGCCGGCCCGCGATCGGTACCGCGCTCATGGCGCCGAGGTGGATCAGCCGGGCCTCCTCCATGCCTGAGACGATCTCCACCGTTATGCGGGCCTCGTCGTGGACCCTGCGCAGGAACTGGCCCTGGTTGTCGGCCTCCCGAACGGCGCTGGTGGCCACCGCCACCACGTCGGCATCGTGGGCGTCGGCGATGTGGCGGAACTCCACCAGCGCGGCCACGGCCCGCTCGACGGCGTTGGGCATCAGCAGCTTCATGTCGTCGCCGCCGGTGCCGAGGCGCACCGGCACGCGC
>VXNG01000165.1 GCA_009840695.1 Acidimicrobiaceae bacterium | reverse complement strand
ACGGCTTGCGGCGCAACGTCGAGTTGGGCCGCAAGCTCGGCGTGGACACCCGCTTCGTGGGGCCGGACGAGATAGCGACGATCGAGCCTCTAGTGAACGCCGAGACCCTCGCGGGCGGCGCCTACGAGCCCGACGGCGGCTATATCGACGTGACCAAGATGGTGTTGAGCTGGCTCGGCGGCGCCACCGGGTGCGGTGCGGACGTGCTGACGCCGATCGCTGTGCGGGAGATCCTGGTCGCTGATGGCGCGGTCAGCGGCGTGGCTACCGACAGGGGCGAGATCAGAGCTCCCATCGTCGTGGCGGCGACCGGCGCGTGGGCACCCGACCTGCTCGAACCCTTGGGCGTGCCCCTGCCCATCGAGCGACGGCGCCTCGACATGGCAACACTCGAGCAGGAGCCCGGAGCCCGTGCCCTGCAATCCTGCATCACCGATGGCAACTCCAATCTGGTGATCCGTCCCGACATGGGTCGCCGGATAGTTGCGGTGGCGTACCCACCGGAGATGCCACCGGTCGATGATCCGCTGGCCGACGCCCCGCCTGCGGCCCACTACGACCATGCCGCGCGCCTCGAGAGAGCGTTGGCGGAGCGGCTCCCGGCGCTGAGGTTGACCGGGATCGTCGCGAACACTAGCGGAGCCTATGACATCACCCCGGACTACCATCCCATCCTTGGGTGGGCTTCCGAGATCGCCGATGTGACCGGCCTGTACCTCGCCGTCGGGCTGTCCGGACACGGACTCAAGCTCTCGCCGTGCATTGGCGAGATCGTCGCCTCCCATGTGCTCGGCGTAGAGCAGGTCGGCAGCGCCCCACCGATCGACGCCGGAGCGCTCAGGCCCAGCCGGTTCGCCGATGGTGACCTCATGCACCTGACCTACGGCCCCAGCGCGCGCGCATGAGCCACGCCACAGCCCGCGGGGTAGTATCCATCCGACCATAAGGGATATTGACTGAGGAGCGTAACGATGGAGATCAACGCCGAGAGAGAAAGGGGAGCCGTCATTGCCAGGGCCAACGGCCGCATCGACAGTTCCAACTCTCGGGAGTTTCATTCGGGCCTGGAGGCAGTTGTCAACGATGATGACTCCGCAGTTGTGTTGAACTTCGAGGACGTCTCCTACATCAGCAGCGCCGGGATGAGAGTGATCCTTCTTGCAGCCAAGAGCCTCCAGAGCAGTGGTACGAAGTTTGTTCTTTGCTCTATGGACGAACCAATCCGTGAAGTGTTCAAGATCAGTGGATTCGACAAGATTATTCCGATCCATGGATCACAGACCGAGGCGCTCACAGCAGTCGACGCATAACTGGCTGTCTTCGATCGCTAGAGAGGACCCTAATGACTATGACTGAGTCGCCGCAGAAGCACAAAATTCTCGTGGTGGACGACGAGCCCGATCTCGAACCCCTCATGCTGCAGCGTATGCGGCGCTATATCCGGACTGGCGTCTACGAGTTCGTATTCGCCCACGATGGTGTTGAGGCACTTGAGGCTCTGGACGCGGATGAGAGCATCGACATGGTCCTCTCGGACATCAATATGCCCAAGATGGATGGCCTGACACTTCTTGAGAGAATTCCGGACGTATCACCAGACATACGGGCCGTCATAATCTCCGCTTATGGCGATATGAAGAACATCCGGATTGCCATGAACCGGGGAGCATTTGATTTCGTCACAAAGCCGGTTGACTTCGACGACTTAAAGTTCACAATTGATCGGACTTTGCAGCATATACGTGAGTGGAAAGAAGCGCTCAGCGCTAGAGACAAGCTCGTAGTGCTTCAGAACGAACTCAATGTTGCAAGCATGATGCAGCAGTCTATTCTGCCGAACAAGTTCGCTCGCAATGACGACTACAAGCTATTCGGCACAATGCAGCCGGCCCGAAACGTGGGAGGCGACTTCTTCGATGTGATCGGTCTCGCCGGCGGGAAGGTGGGTCTAGCCATCGCGGACGTATCCGGGAAGGGCGTGCCGGCAGCGTTGTTCATGATGTCCAGCCGCACGTTGCTGAAGGGTGCAGCCATGAGGGCCAACGGTCCCGGAGAGGCCCTCACGGAAGTGAACGATGTGCTCAACGAGGACAACGACGCCTGCATGTTCGTCACCATGATCTACGCCGTGTACGACCCCGACACCGGTGTGCTGACCTACGCGGACGGGGGCCACGATCCGCCTCTCGTCGTGCACGCTGACGGCAGCAGCACCCAACTGCCGGTGACCGACGGCCTGGCCCTCGGCGTGCTGCCAGGATTCGACTTCCTGCAGGACTCCTACGAGCTGTCACCGGGTGACACCGTCGTTCTCTACACCGATGGCGTGACGGAGGCGATCAACGCCGAGGAGGAGCAGTTGGGCTTGACCCGCTTGCGTGAGGCCTTCGCGGCTAATCCCCCGGGCGATGCAGAAGACGCCGGCCACCGCGTCATCGACCTCGTCAACGAATTCGCCGGTGATGTGCCGCAGTTCGACGACACGACGTGTCTCGTGCTGCGTCGAGAGAACTAACGGCCACAATGCTGTTCCTGACCACCAACGCCAACGGCGAAGTGTGCCGGTCCAGCTACGAGGAGCTGCCGGAACTGGTTGCCGCGGTCGAGGCACTCGGTGAACGGGACGGCTGGTCCGGCGAGCTGACGTTCCGGATCAGCCTGGTGATCGACGAGCTGGCCCAGAACGTCGTGGACTATTCCCACGAGGGTCGGGCCGCCGATGTCGAGGTAGAGGTGACCTCGCTCGCCGAAGACATCGTCATCGAGATCATCGACGATGGCATCCCGTTCGATCCCCTGACCGAGGCACCCGAGCCGGACCTGACCTCTCCGATAGAGGACCGGCCGATCGGCGGTCTGGGCGTGCACTTCACCAAGACCCTGATGGACGACGTGGAGTACTGCAGGGAATCGGGGAAGAACCGCCTGAAGATCGTCGCCCGCAAGGACCGATGACCCGCCGCGGGCCCCGTCGCCGATGGACTGCCGGCGGATGGTGGGCCGTGGTGGTTGCGGTGCTGCTCGCGGCATGCGGCAGCGACGGTGAAACCGTGGACGCGCC
Organism: Acidimicrobiaceae bacterium; assembly: GCA_009840695.1. The sequence goes on along the minus strand of VXNG01000165.1, from coordinate 1,465 downwards.
GGACATCGACGAATCGGTATCGGTCAGGCCCGTCGACGAGCCGGAGGGAGACTCGCTGGGTCTGACCACCGAACGGATCCTGTTCGGGCAGTCCGCCGCGCTCAGCGGACCGGCCAAGGAGCTGGGCAGGAACATGAGGATGGGGATCCTGGCCGCGTTCGACGAGGTGAACGCGGCCGGGGGGGTCCACGGGCGCGTCCTGGAACTGCAGTCCCTCGACGACGCGTACGAGCCCGAGGACGCGATTGTGATGACGCGCCATCTCATCGAGCAGGAACAGGTGTTCGCGCTCATAGGCGCGGTGGGCACCCCGACTTCGCGCTCCGCCACCCCGATCGCCCGCAACGCCGGGGTTCCCTACATCGCACCCTTCACCGGCGCCGCCTTCCTCCGCGACGACGAGTGGGACAACATCATCAACCTGCGAGCCTCCTACAACCAGGAGACCGAGGAGATGGTGGCCCGCCTCACGGAGGACCTCGGGATCAGGCGGATCAGCGTCCTGTACCAGAACGACTCGTTCGGACGGGCCGGGTTCCGGGGAACGGTGGCGGCGCTCGAGCGGCGGGACATGGAACTCGCCTCGATCGGGATCTACCCCCGCAACACGACCGCGGTGAAGACGGCCCTGCTCGACCTGCGGCAGGGCGACCCCGAGGCGGTGATCATGATCGGCGCCTACGAGCCGGTGGCGAGCCTCATCCTGTGGGCCCGCCGCACCGGCATGGACGCGGTCTTCATGACGGTCTCCTTCGTGGGCAGCAACGCCCTGGCCCAGGAACTCGGGCCCGATGGAGCAGGGGTGCTGGTGACCCAGGTCGTCCCGTTCCCGGAGGACAACTCCCTGCCCGTCGTCCTGTCATACCTGGATGCCCTGGCGAGCCACGATCCGGAGGCGGAGCCCGGGTTCGTGTCGCTCGAGGGCTATCTGGCGGGGCGGATGGTGATCGCGGCGCTCGAGGAGTGCGGGTCGGAAGTCGACCGATCCTGCTTGCTCGACCAGTTGATCGACCACGGCGAGTTCGACATTGACGGATTCGAGCTGCAGTTCGGTGACGGCGACAACCAGGGCTCCGACGAGGTATTCCTGACGGTGATCGGCTCCGATGGCAAGTACCACCCGGTCGACACCCTGCACGAGACCGTTCTCTGGGTGACTCGATGAGCTCCCCGCTCGACGACCCGCCGGCGGATGAGTCCATGACATCCCGCCACAACGAACTCGCGGGCGACGACTCCACGGCACCGGCGCCCGACGAACCGGTCGAGGACGCCGCCGCTCCGACTCCCGACGAACCGGTAGCCACCGACACCGACCAGTCGTCGATCGAAGACGCGCCCGCCGAGGACGCGATGAGACCCTCGCTCGGGTTCTGGTCCCGGATCTCCACCAAGCTCTACGTGGGCATTGGCGGAGCGGTGGCCATGACGCTGGCCGCCAGCCTGGTCGGGTGGTTCTCCTTCA
>VXNG01000152.1 GCA_009840695.1 Acidimicrobiaceae bacterium | reverse complement strand
GGGTGGTGAGCGCCCACGACGTGGGGCGGGCCATCAACCCGGACCTGGTGGTGGGACAGATCGAGGGTGCGGTCATCCAGGCCCACGGATACGCGCTGAGCGAGAACCTCCAATCAGACGGTGGCCGCCTCCAGAACATGCGCCTGAGCACCTACCTGATGCCCGGCATCGGCGACATCCCCACCACCGTCGACAGCGTCGTGCTGGAACTGGCCGACCCCCTCGGCCCCTGGGGCGCCCGCGGCATGGCCGAGATGGGCATGATCCCCTACGCCCCCGCGGTGACGGCCGCCCTGCACGACGCCACCGGCGTCTGGTTCGACAGCTTCCCCCTAACCCCCGACCGCGTCCTAGCCGGCCTGCGCCCAAGCGAAGGCTGACGGGCGCCAGCCGCCGTTGGGCCACGCTTCTCGCGCCACGCTTGGGACGCGCTCAACCATCGGCCGACTATGCCAGCGTGGTGTCGGTCCAGGCGACGCTGTCGGGGGATGCGAGGTGGTAGGGGCTCCAGCAGCCGACGGTGCCATCGGTGCGCAGTCCACAGGCGTGTTGCTCCCCGGCGGTGAACGTGTTGAACGTGCCTGCTAGGCGCACCATGTAGTCCGACGGCGTCCAGCCCCAGCAGACGACTGCTCCGTCGGTGCGCAGCCCGCACGAGAAGCCGCGGCCGGTGGCCGCGGCTTCGAAGGGTCCTTTGACGGTGTATGACTCTGGATCAACGCCGAGGCCGCCCCAGCACCGGATGTCGCCATCAATGGATACGCCGCAGGATTGCCACACTCCCGCCGAGACCGTGCTGAAGGATCCCTCGGGGGCGTCGAGCTGGTTGTCCTGGTTGCTGCCCCAGCACACGACCCCGCCGCTGGTGCGCACACCGCAGGAGTGCTCCTCCCCAGCCGAAACCGCGCTGAACGTCCCGTCGGGCGCGTCGGACTGACCGGAGTCGTTCCTGCCCCAGCACATCACGGAGCCGTCCGAGGTGAGACCGCAGGTGTGGAGTCCGCCGCTGGAGATGGCGTTGAAGCTGTGCGGCGGCGCGTCGGACTGCCCGAACAGATTGCCGTTGCGGTGGTTGTTCCAGCATTCGACGCCGCCGTCGGTGCGCAGCCCGCAGGTATGCAGATTGCCAGCGGAGAGCCCGGTGAAGGCCGTCGCCGGCGGTTCGGCTCCCGCGGTTCGGTGGTGCCAGCATTGGGCGCCGCCGCCGGTGCGCAGCCCGCACGTGTGGTCTCTGCCGGCTGAGACCGCGATGAATCCGCCCGTGGGCGGCTCGTTGGCCGCGGCGTCGTTGTGGCCCCAGCAGGACACGGTGCCCTCGGTGTGCACGCCGCAGGCGACCGTGCTCCCGACGGACACCGTCGTGTATCGGCCGGGTGCGGGGGCGAAGCCGGGCCAGAAGTCGTTGAGGGTTCCGAGAACGTCCTCGCCCCAACAGACGGCTGCGCCGTCGTCTCGGACTGCGCAGGAGTGGTAGTCGCCGGCCGCTACCGAGACGAAGGTGCCGCCGGGGTCGCGGGCCTGTCCGTATTCGTCGCCGCCCCAGCAGGCGACTGTGCTGTCGGTTCGCAGGCCGCATGCGTGCCAGTAGCCGGCAGACACCGCGCTGAACGTGCCCGCAGGCGGATCGAGGAGCACGCCGCCGCCCCAGCATTCGATTGTGGAGTCGAGGCGCAGGCCGCAGGTGAGATAGCGGCCTGCGGACAATGCGGTGAACTGGCCGGGCGGTGGCTCGCCCGTGCGGGACAGGTCGCCCCAGCACTGCGCGGTGGCGTCGGTGCGCAGCCCGCATGTGTGCCAGGTCGCTGCGGACACCGACGTGAACGTCCCGTCTGGCGGGTCGAGTCGTCCGCCGTGGTCGCTGCCCCAGCACTCGACCGTTCCGTCGCGGCGCACGCCGCAGGAGTGCCACCAGCCGGCCGACACCGAGACGAACTCGCCTGAGGGCGCGTAGGCCTTGCCGTACTCGTTGTTGCCCCAGCACGCCACGACTCCGTCCGTGGACAGGCCGCAGGCATGCGAGTCACCGGCTGAGACTGTCTCGAAGCGGTCGATGTCTCGCACCTCGTAGACGGCAGCAGCCTGGTCCGGATCGACCACCACGGGGGCGGCGCCAGGGTCGGAGTCCAGCGCCCCGCCGTCGTCTACGCCTGCGGAAGGTTCGCCGGACCCGGTGGTCGGTTCGAGCGGTGGAGACCAACGCACGAACGGTGGCGTCGGTGTCCAGGGCGGGCTCCAGCACAACAGGGTGCCGTCGGGGCGCAGCCCGCAGGAGTGCTCGCCGCCAGCCGACACGGCGCTGAAGGTGCCCGCCGGCGCATCGGTGCGCCCGTCGTCGCTGTTGCCCCAGCACTTCAGCGTCTGGTCGGATCTCACCGCGCAGGCATGGTCGAATCCTGCGCTGACCGACGTGAAGGCGCCGACCGGTGCTTCGCTCTGGCCGTGTTGGTTGTCGCCCCAGCACTCGACGGTGCCGTCGTCGTCGAGGGCGCACGAGTGCTGCCAGCCCGCGACTACCGAGCGGAACGTGCCCTCGGGCGCGCCGGTCTGGCCGTGCTCGTTGTTCCCCCAGCATTCGACGGTGCCGTCGGGGCGCAGCCCGCAACTGTGGAAGCCGCCCGCCGATACCGATTCGAAGGCGCCCGCGGGCGCGTCGGATTCGCCGTCATCGTTGAAGCCCCAACATTCGACGGTGCCGTCGATGCGCAGCCCGCAGGTGTGGCCGGACAGGGTCGAGACCGAGGTGAAGGTACCGGCGGGTGCGTCGGCCTGCCCGTCTTCGTTGTATCCCCAGCATTCGATGGTGCCGTCGGGGCGCAGCCCGCAGTGGTGCCAGCCGCTGGAGGTCACGGCCTTGAAGACGCCTGGGGGTGGTTCGTCGAAGATGCCCGGGAATGGTTCGCTGTCGAAGAGCTCTATCTCTCCCCAGCATTCGACGGTGCCGTCAGTGCGCAGTCCGCAGGAGCGGTCCCACCCGGCGGACACCGCGCTGAAGGCGCCGTAGGGCGCGTCGACCCGCTCGAACAGCTCCTGGGCGCCCCAGCACTCCACGGTGCCGTCGCCGCGCAGCCCGCAGGAGAAGAAGAACCCGGTGGCCATTGCGGTGAAAGCTCCCGGCGGCTCTTGGTCGAAGTCCCAACACTCGACAGTGCCGTCGGGGCGCAGTCCGCAACTGTAGGTCGAACCGGCAGAGACATCGGTGAAGACTCCGCCAGGAGGCTGGATCTCGTCGTCGCCGGCGCCCCAATCAATGATGTCCCAGTCGGCGTCTCCCCAGCAGGCGATCGTCTCGTCGGTGCGCAAACCGCAGGAATAGGCGGTGCCCGCGGAGACGCGGCTGAAGGTTCCATATGGTGACTCTGATTGGCCGTAGTCGTTGTTTCCCCAGCACTCGATGGTGCCGTCGCGGCGCAGCCCGCACGAGTGGACTTCGCCCGCGACCACATCGATGAAGTTCCCGTCGGGTGGGTCGGCTTGGCCGTAGTCGTTGTTGCCCCAGCACGCGACGGCACCGTCGGCGCGCAGCCCGCACGAGTGGCCCCCACCGGCGGCGACGGCGGTGAATGCGCCAGCCGGCGCGCTGGCCTGGCCCTCGTAGTCATTGCCCCAGCACTCGATCGTGCCGCCGATTCGCAGCCCACAGGTGTGGGCCGTCCCGGCGGCGACGGAGCTGAAGGCCCCCGGCGGGGCCTCGGCCGAACCGTAGAGGTTGCTGCCCCAGCACTCGACAGCACCGTCACTGAGGATCACGCACCCGTGGGCGGCGCCCACGGCGAGAACCCTGCCCCCGACGGCATCAGGGTCCATGACCATCGCGGCCGGCTCGACGGGCTCGGTGCTGCTGTCGGCAGTCGAGCCGGAAGCCGGTTCTTGAGCCTGGCCCTCGGTCGGATCGCTGTCTTGGACTTCGGGGGCGCCGTCGCTATCTCGCAGATCCGTAGAATCCTCGACGGGCGCCCGATCATCCTGTGGGCCGGGAGGATCACCGGCCCCGCATCCGCTGGCGACGACCGCAACCGCGACGAACGCCGCGGCGGCAGCCACGAGCCGAGCGAGCTTCCTCGACCGGCTGCGACGGGTCCGCCTCAGACCCATTGCACGAACTCGGCGACGGGATGAACGCAGGTTTCCGGCACTCGATGCCGCCGCCGGGACGCAGCCCGCAGATGTGCTGCTCGGCGGAACGTCCTCGACATCGGCGAGGGACAGTTGCGGTGGAGTCTCGTCGTCGATGATCCGGACGTCCTCAACTCAGCACCTTTGCAGACGGTTGCGAATTCGAACTACATGAGGCTTAGCTCATGCAATTGGCTCGCATATGGTAAGTGCTCATGGGCAGGTGGGCACCGGTGGCGAATGACCGGGTGACGGAGGGCCAAGATCATCGAGGAGCCGCAGGGCTCAGCTGTACCTCGGGCTAACGGGCCAGGCGGCGGTCAGGCGTTCCCAGCAATCCTGGAGGCTCTGGGGGAGGACCCTCACGTCGGCAAGCGCGGTCATGAAGTTGGTGTCGGAGCGCCAGCGGGGCAGCACGTGGATGTGG
>VXNG01000130.1 GCA_009840695.1 Acidimicrobiaceae bacterium | reverse complement strand
GGGTCGCCCCGGCCACCAAGCTGCCGCCGTCGCGCACCGGCCAGCCGCCGGCGGGCTCGCGCCAGCGCCTGCTGGAGCTCGGGCCCGCCAAGTTCGCGGCCGAGCTGCGGGCGACCGGACCGGTGCGGGTGACCGACACGACACTGCGGGACGCCCACCAGTCGATCCTCGCCACCCGGCTGCGCACCATCGACCTGGTGGCCGGCGCCCGCGAGATGGCCCACACCATGCCGCAACTGCTGAGCATGGAGTGCTGGGGAGGGGCCACCTTCGACGTGGCCCTGCGGTTCCTGCACGAGGATCCCTGGGAGCGCCTCGCCCGGATCCGCGAGGCCGCCCCCAACATCTGCACCCAGATGCTGCTGCGGGGCCGCAACACGGTCGGCTACTCGCCCTACCCGGACTCGGTGGCCGGCCACTTCGTGGCCGAGGCGGCCGAGACGGGGATGGACATCTTCCGCGTGTTCGACGCCTTCAACTCCATCGACCAGATGCGCCCGGCCATCGCGGCGGTGATCGAGGCGGGGGCGGTGGCCGAGGGGACCATCTGCTACTCGGGGAACCTGTCCAGCCCGGCCGAGGACCTGTACACCCTCGACTACTACTTGAGAGTTGCCGAGGAGCTGGTCGATGCCGGGTCGCACATCCTGTGCATCAAGGACATGGCCGGACTGCTGCGCGCCGGCGCAGCCACGGCGCTGGTGACCGCGCTGCGGGAGCGGTTCGACCAGCCCGTGCATCTGCACACCCACGACACCGGCGGAGGCCAGCTCGCCACCTACATGGCCGCCATCGAGGCAGGCGTGGACGCCGTGGACGGGTCCGCTCCTCCCCTGTCCGGGATGACCTCCCAACCGTCTATCGCCTCCGTCGTGGCGATGACCAACGACGCCGAGCGGGCCACCGGCCTCAGCCTCGACGCCATCGGGGACCTCGAGCCCTACTGGGAGGCGGTGCGCCGGGTGTACGCCCCCTTCGAGGCGGGTCTGCAGTCGCCGACCGGCACCGTCTACCGCCACGAGATCCCCGGCGGGCAGCTCTCGAACCTCCGGGCTCAGGCCCGGGCCCTGGGCCTGGGACACCGGTTCGAGGAGGTGGAGCGGCTCTACGCGGCCTGCAATGAGCTGCTCGGGCGGCCCATCAAGGTCACGCCGTCATCGAAGGTGGTGGGCGATCTGGCCCTGCACCTGGTGGCATCGGGCGTCACCCCGGAGCAGTTGCTGGAGGATCCGGCCGGCGTCGACCTGCCCGACAGCGTCATCGGGTTCCTCCACGGCGAACTGGGCACGCCGCCGGGCGGATTTCCCGAGCCTTTCCGCTCCAAGGCCACCGAGGGCCGGTCGTGGACACCGACCCACAAGGACCTGACCGAAGCCGATGTCGAGGGCCTGTCCCTCCACCGTCGCACCACCCTCAACCGGCTGCTGTTCCCCACCGTGTCGGCTTCCCAGGCCGAGAAGACGGACCGCTACGGCGACCTCTCGGTGCTGCCGTCACTGCTGTTCTGGTACGGCCTCGACCCCCATGAAGAGGACACCGCCGTTGTGCTCGGCCGGGGTGTGCGGCTGCTGCTCGGTCTCCGCTCGATCAGCGAGCCCAACGACGAGGGGATCCGCATTGTGGGCTTCCGGGTGAACGGTCAACCCCGCGACATCGACACCCTCGACCGCAGGGTGGCCTCGGACCGACCCGAGCACGCCCGGGCCGACCCGACCATGCCCGGCCACGTGGCCGCACCTTTCCGGGGCTCGGTCAATGTGTCGGTGGCGGTCGGCGACCAGGTCGCAGCGGGCGACACGGTGGCGGTGATCGAGGCTATGAAGATGGAATCGTCGATCTCGGCTCCGGTGGCGGGCACGGTCGAGTCGATCGCGGCCCCACCGGGCGCCCTGCTGGAGCCCGGCGACCTGATTCTCGAGATCCGGCCGGCGGGTCGCGCCGCTAGTCCTGAACCATTCAGCTAGCCGGCTTGAACTCGAAATTGGGGACGAATCTGACCCTGGAGGCCCATCATCGCCATCAATTTGGAGTTCGGACCGGTCGAGGCGCGATCCACTCGGCGATCAGATCGGGGGCGCGAGCCCGCCACTCCTCTTCGGTGATGGCGAAACGGTGATGGTCCTCCCACACCCCGTTGATCTCGACATAGCGCTCGGCCAGACCCTCGTAGCGCAGCCCGAGCTTCTCGACCACCCGCAGGCTGGACGAGTTGCGGGGCACGATGGACACCTGGAGCCGGTGCAGCCGCAACTCCTCGAAGGCGAAGCGGGCCGCAACCACCAGCGCCTCCGGCGTGTAGCCGTTGCCGGCGACGGCCTCGTCGATCCAGTAGCCGACATAGCAGGACTGGAACGGGCCCCGCTGGATCGACGACAGGTTCATCTCGCCACGGAAGCAACTGTTTATGAACACCCCGAATCCGTATCCGGTCCCCTGCTGGCGCTCACGGCGGCGGGCCGCGCAGCGGTCGGCGAACGCCCTCGGATCCTCAGCAGTGTCGGGACGGCCGGGCAGGGGTCGCGGCTCCCACCGTCTGAGCCGGTCGCGATTGCGCCGGCGCACTTCCCGCCACGCGCCGAAGTCGTCGCGTGTCAAGGGTCGCAGCAACACTCGCCGCCCCAGCAGTGTGCTCACGGCCGCGCACTCTAGCCCCAGAGGCCGAGCGGGGAGACTCGGGCGGCTAGGCCTCGAGCAGTGACAGGGCCAGGCCGTCGAGCAGGTCGGCCTCCGATACCAGACACTCGTCGAAGTCGAAGTACCGCATGATCCTCACCAGGATGCAGACTCCGGCCACGATCACATCGGCCCGGCCGGGGTGCAGTCCGGGATTGTGGACCCGATCGACCAGTGCCTCGGTTGCCAGCGTGCGGAACACGTCCTCGGCCGCTTCCTTCGACAGCCTGAAGTGATGGACCTGATCCCGGTCGTAGGTCGCCAGGCCCAACTCCACCGCCGCCACAGTGGTGATGGTCCCGGCCACGCCCACCAGCCGGCAAGGTCCGCCGAGGGCGGGAATGGCCCGCACCGCATCGTCGAGGTGCAACTCGGAGACGGACAGGCACGCCGAGAGCTCCTCCGGCAGGGGCGGGTCATGATGGATGTACTTCTCGGTGAGCCGCACGCTGCCGATGTCGAGCGACAGCGCATCGGTGCAGTGACGCTCACCGAAGGACAGCTCCGTGGACCCGCCGCCGATGTCCACCACCAGATAAGGGCCCTCCGCCGGGTCCAACTCGCTGACCGCGCCGCGGAAGGCCGTCTCGGCCTCCTCGCGTCCCGACAGGACCTCCGGCGCGGCACCCAGGATCGACTCCGCGGGCTGCAAGAAATCCGACCGGTTGGCCGCGTCGCGCGCCGCCGAGGTCGCGATGAACCTCACCGCCGTCGGATTGTGGTCGTCGATCGCCCGCCGGTATTCCCTGAGACACTCCAGGGTGCGCTCCACGGCGGAGGGAGCCAGGCTGCCGGTGGCGTCCACGCCCCTACCGAGACGGGTTATCTCCGAACGTCTCACTTGGACGCTGGACTCCTGCCCGCCGGTGATGAGAAGCCGGGTGGTGTTGGTGCCGCAGTCCACCACGGCCACCGGACCGCGGGTCACTCCGCCCTCCGTACGAGCTCGGCCGCTTCCGGTCCCAGCCGCTCCGCCACCCAGCGCCCGACCGGGTCATCGCCGCCGGCCAAGTGCCAGGCATAGTGGGCGTGGAGGCACTTCACGCCGCGGCGGGTGCCGCCCACGCCGGCCGAGGGCCTCAGTCCCCGATGGCCTTCGGGAATGGCGGCGTCTCGCTCCGCGGCGTAGCGGTCGTGGGCGTCGGCCAGCTCGGTGGCGTCGACCGCAGCCTCCGCGGCCCGCACGCCTCCGTCGGACTCCAAGCGCCCGACAAGCCGTCGCAACTGCTCGCCGACCAGCCAGTAGCGGGTAGGCATGGGCCGACCGTCAGCAAGGATGGGGGCGTTGCGGATGACGGCAGGTGCACCCGAGGAGTCCCGCACGACTACCTCGAAGTCGCCCGCGGGCTCGCGCCCCAGAAGCGAGGCAACCTGAATGAGATCGTCCTCGCTGGAGCCCGGCACGGCGAGGTCGGCCCTCTAGGAAGCGAGGGCGATGATGACCACGATCACGATCAGGATGACCGCGAGGATGACCGGCAGCAGGCGCTTGAGCACCGGAGCCCCGGCCACCTCCAGCAGGTCCACAGCCTCGACCTCGGCGGCGGGCGCGGGATCCGGCCCAGGTGTCTCAGCGGCAGGCTCTGTGTCGGACTCATCAGCCGCCTCCGAGTCGGAGGCCGCCTCGGGCTCGCTGGAGGCGACATCGGCGGCAACCAGTTCGGCCAGGTTGCCGGCGAACTGCCCCATCAGCTTGCGGCTCACGTCGGCCAGCACGCCCCGGCCGAACTGCGCGACCTTGCCTGTGATGGTCAGGTCGGTGTGGACGCTCACCTTCGTCGACGTCTCGGTCAACGCCTCGAGTGCCACGGTGATCTCAGCCGACGCGTTCCCCGCGCCGCGGGTGTCGCGACCGCTGGCCGACATCAGCAGCCGGTGGGCGGCGTCGTCGCGCTCGGTGAACGAGG
>VXNG01000054.1 GCA_009840695.1 Acidimicrobiaceae bacterium | reverse complement strand
CGTCCATGATCCCGGCCAGGGTGGAGCCCTGCTTGGAGACCTTCACGAAGATCTCACCGGGCCGGCCGTCGGGGTACTCCCCCACCGTGACGAATCCCTTGCAGTCGGCCACGCGGAACTCGAAGGTGCGAGACCGGCGCGACTTGGGCAGCCGGCGGCGCACCGGCTCCGGCGTCGAACTACCGTCGACGGGGACGCCCGCTCCCGGAGCGCCGGCGTCGGCACCGGCGGAGGCCCCGCCGTCGCCGATGGTGAGGGGCTGGGCCACCTTGGAGCTGTCGCGGTAGATGGCCACCGACTTGAGGCCGAGCCGCCAGGCGTCGATGAAAAGCTGCTCGACGTCGTCGACGGTCGAGGATGCCGGCATGTTCACGGTCTTGGAGATAGCGCCTGACAGGAACGGCTGCACCGCGGCCATCATCTTGACATGCCCTGAGGCGCTGATGGCATTGTCGCCTAGCGAGCAGGAGAAGACATCGCGGTGCTCGGGATCGATGGGCGCGCCGTCCACGGTGTGATGCTCGGCGATGTGGTCCCGGATCAGATCCGCCTGCTCCTGGATGTAGCCCAGACGCCGCAGCGCTCGCGGGACCGTCGTGTTGACGATCTCCATGGTTCCGCCCCCGACCAGGCGCTTGGACTTGACCAACCCGAGGTCGGGCTCGATGCCGGTGGTGTCGCAGTCCATGAGCAGCCCGATGGTGCCGGTGGGCGCCAGCACGGTCGCCTGGCTGTTGCGCACGCCGTGGCGGTCGGCCCGCTCGCAGGCCTCGTCCCATGCCACTTGCGCGGCCTCGAGCAGATCCGAGGGCACGAGCTCCTCGTCTATGGCAGCCGTAGCGCTGCGGTGCTGTTCGAGGACCCGCAGCATGTGCTCGCGGTTGGCGTGGAAGCCGGCGAACGGACCCATGCGCTCGGCCAGCCGGGTGGAGGTGAGATAGGCCTCACCCGTCATCAGCGCGGTGATGGCTGCGGCCACGGCCCGGCCCTGGTCGGAGTCATACGGCAGGCCCAGCGCCATGAGCAGCGCGCCCAGGTTGGCGTAACCCAGGCCGATCTGGCGGAAGGCCCTCGTGGTGTCGGCAATGGCCGGCGTCGGATAGTCGGCGTGGCCGACGAGGACCTCCTGGGCCGCGAACACCACCTGCACCGCCCGGCGGAACCCTGCGACGTCGAAGGTACCGTCGTCGTCGAGGAAGCTCAGCAGGTTGATCGAGGCCAGGTTGCAGGCGCTGTCGTCGAGGTGGACGTACTCCGAGCACGGGTTGCTGGCGGAGATGGGGCCGGTGGCTGCGGCCGTGTGCCAGCGGTTGATGGTGGTCTCGAACTGCACGCCGGGATCGGCGCACTCCCAGGCGGCCTCGGCCATCTGTCTCAGGACCGAGCGAGCCGGCACCCGCTTGAGCACGGCACCGTCGGTGCGGGCAGTGAGATCCCAGTCGCGGCCGTCGATCACAGCCTGCATGAACTCGTCGCTGACCCGCACGGAGTTGTTGGCATTCTGGTACTGCACGGAGTCGCTGTCGACGCCGTCGACACCCATGTCGAAGCCGGCCTCCGCCAGCGCACGCGACTTGCGCTCCTCCCGGGCCTTGCACCAGATGAAGTCCTCGATGTCGGGATGGTCGGCGTCGAGGACCACCATCTTGGCGGCCCGCCGCGTCTTCCCGCCCGACTTGATGGTGCCCGCCGACGCGTCGGCGCCCCGCATGAAGCTCACCGGACCCGACGCGGTGCCCCCGCCGCTCAGCGGCTCGGTGCTGGCCCGGATGCGCGACAGGTTGACTCCCGCGCCGGAGCCCCCCTTGAAGATGCGGCCCTCCTCGGCGTACCACTCCAGGATCGACTCCATGGTGTCGTCCACCGACAGGATGAAACACGCCGAGGCCTGCTGGGGCACACCGGCCACTCCGATGTTGAACCACACCGGCGAGTTGAAGGCGGCCTTCTGCGTGTACAGCAGGTGCGACAGCTCGGCGCGGAACAGCGACACCTCCGACTGGTCGGCGAAGTAGCCGTCGCCGTCACCCCATCGCGCGATGGTGCCGACGATGCGGTCCACCACCTGCCTCAGCGACCACTCCCTCTCCGGTGTGCCGAGGGCCCCGCGGAAGTACTTCTGGGCCAGGATGTTGGTGGCGTTCTGCGACCAGGTGGCCGGAACCTCCACTCCCAGCTGTTCGAATGCGACCGACCCGTCGCTGTGGTCGAGCAGGCGCGCGTCGCGTTGCTCCCAGGCGATGTTGTTCGCCGGATCGCCCGCCACATCCTCGCCGTCCGCCAGGGGATCGGTGCCGGCTAGGAGACTGTTCCGCTCGGAGGCCAGAGTCATCGGATTACCTCGCTGCAATTCTATCTGAGGCGCGCCACGGGCATCCCCCGCGAGACCCTAGGACGCCCGCTGCCGCCACCGGCGGCGAGACTGTGGAACAACCTCGGGATTGCTGTGCAAATCGCTGTGCACAGCCGCGCCGGCCGTCCAGAGATTCGCGCCAGCCTGTAGAGAACTGCTCGCGGTGCTGGACCGCGCCGGGGCGGTACCGTCTGATCGTGCGAAGGCTTCTGCCGGGACCGGTCGCCGAAGTCGATCCGATGGAGCTCTACCCGTCTCTGCCGAGACCAAGGCCGGCAGGACGGCCGTGGCTGATGGTCAACATGATCGCCTCGGCCGACGGCGCCATGGCGGTCGACGGAACCAGCGAGGCACTCGGCAACCCCGACGATGAGGCCGTGTTCTCGGCCGTGCGGGCCTGCGCCGACTGGATCGTGGCCGCGGCCGGCACGGTGCGAGCCGAGCGCTACGGCCTGCCCCGGCCGGGCGCGGCAGCCCGGCGAGCACGGCACGCCGCCGGACGCGCCGACCGTCCCAGGCTCGCGGTGGTGAGCGGCAGCCTGAACCTCGACCTGGAACTGCCGCTGTTCGCCGAACAGCGACCCGGCGACGACCCTCCGCTGATCCTCACCGGTCGGGATGCCCCAGCCGGAGCGGTCGGGTCGCTCGCACCTGTGGCCGAGGTGGTGCGACTGGGTTCGGCCCGGCCCCAACCGGCCGAGATCCTCGCCGAACTTGGCCGCCGCGGCGCCGGAGTGGTCCTGTCTGAGGGCGGCCCGTCGTTCAACGGACAGCTCGCCGACGCCGGGATGATCGACGAGCTGTGCCTGTCCATCGCGCCGCTTGTGGCTGGGGGAACCAGTCCCCGGATCGTTCACGGATCTCTGCGGACTGTGCCTCTTGACCTGACTATCGACCATCTTCTGGAAGCCTCCGACACGCTGTTCGTGCGCTACCTGTCAGGGTCGGCCCGTTCGGCGACAGCCTGCTGACCGAGCTGCCGGTTCGCCCCATCCGGGTCGTCCGAGAGCACCGAGGCATCGATCACGAGCTGCTGGCCCGGCTCCAGCGCGGCACCGCCGGCCGCCTCGGCCAGATCGTGGACCAGAGCCCTGGGATCGCCCGGCGCGATGGCCAGGGCTATGTCCCACAACGTGTCGCCCGGCTGCACCACGTAGACGCCGGGCAGCTCGGCTGGAAGCGAGGCGTCGCCCGTCGAGGGCCAGGGGTTGGCCTCGCCGGGCGGTACCCGATCGGGCCGGCCCAGGGCCAGCACCAGCGTCAAGGCCGCAATCACGACCACGGCCACGGCCAGCCGGCGGCGGCGGTACACCGCCTCCGGCAGACGCACGGACTGCCCCGCAGCCGTTCGTGCCGAGACAGCGGAGGGGACCAATGCGAGGTCGGGCGACCAGGGAGCTTCCATGCCGCCATCCTCCCGCGGGGGTGTGACATCGGGATGGAGTCCCCCGAGAGGCCCAAGATGCTTGACATCGAACGCTTGTTCCGCAAACATGTGTACGGGTTCCTCCCCCATATGCCCTTGGGCCTCGTATAATGCGACCGAACTTATGTTCGATTACACTATAGCGAACATTTGTTCGCACCACATCCGACCCCCTAGATCGGAGCTTCGCCATGACGCCGCCGGCCAACCGGAAGCCACTCACCGCCCGTCGCCGCCAGATCCTCAACGCGATCGTGGAGCATCAGCGGGTTCACGGCTACCCGCCCTCGATCCGGGAGATCGCCTCCGAGGTGGGGCTGAAGTCCCCGGCCTCGGTCAAGGCTCACATCGATGTGCTCGACTCGGCCGGTTACCTGCGGGTCGATCCCACCCGGCCCCGGGCCATCGAGGTCCGCTATGACGAGAACTCGGGAGCCGCGCTCGAGCGCCGCCCGGTGCGCCATGTTCCCCTCGTGGGCGAGGTGGCCGCGGGCTCCGGTGTGCTCGCTGCGGAGAACGTGGAGGAACTGGTGCCCATGCCCGCCGACCTCACCGGCGAGGGGGAACTGTTCATGCTGCGGGTGCGGGGCGACTCGATGATCGACGCGGGCATCCTCGACGGCGATTACGTGGTCTGCCGGGCCCAGAGCACCGCCGAGAACGGAGAGGTCGTCGTGGCCGGCATCCCCGGCGACGAGGCAACCGTGAAAACGCTGCGTCGGCGTGACGGCCGCATCGTGCTGGAGCCGGCCAACGAGTTGCTGGAGCCCATGGAATTCGCGCCGGACGAGGTGACCGTCTACGGCAAGGTCGTCACCATGATGCGGCGGTACTAGG
>VXNG01000198.1 GCA_009840695.1 Acidimicrobiaceae bacterium | reverse complement strand
TCCCGAAGAGCTCGTGCGCCTCGATCACCTCGAGGCCCTTGTTCATGAGCGTGCTCGAGTCGATGGTGATCTTGGGCCCCATCTGCCAGGTGGGGTGGGCCAGGGCGTCGGCGACGCTCACCTCCTCCAGCTCTGCCCGGCTGCGGCCCCGGAAGGGTCCGCCGCTGGCGGTCAGCACGATCGAAGAGACCGCCTCGGGGTGGTCGTTGGCTCGCAGGCACTGGTGAACCGCGCAATGCTCGGAGTCGACCGGGATTATCGCCGCGCCGGCAGTGGCCCGGGCCCGCTGCACCACCGGAGCGGCCGCGATCAGCGACTCCTTGTTGGCCAGTCCCAGCCGCTTGCCTGCTTCCAGGGCGGCCAGGGTGACCGGCAGCCCCGCGAACCCGACCACGCCGTTGATGACGGTGTCGGCCACCGAGGCCGCGGCGGCCATGGCGTCGGCGCCGGCGAGCAGCTCCACCGTGTCGGGCAGCCGCTCGGCCAGGGCGGCAGCCCGCGATGCGTCGGCGACGGCCACAATGTCCGGGCGGAAGCGCTGCGCCTGCTCGGCCAGGAGGTCCACCGAGCGGGCCGCACCCAGGGCGGCCACCCGGTACCGGTCGGGTCGGGCCTGGACGATGTCGAGCGTCTGGGTTCCGATCGAACCGGTCGAGCCGAGAACGGCAACCGATGACACGAAGCTCAGACTACCCCGGTCGCTCGGAGCCGGTCTTGCTCAGATGACTCCGGTCATCAGAGCCACGTAGTACGTGGCCGGCAGCGAGAACAGCATCGCGTCGAACCGGTCGAGGATCCCGCCGTGGCCGGGAAGCAGCGAGCCCATGTCCTTGATGTCGAGGTCGCGCTTGAGCATGGACTCGGCCAGGTCGCCGATGGGCGCAGCCACCGCCACCACCACGGACAGCAGCACTGCGGTCCAGAAGCTGCCGGGGCCGTCCGCGATCGGCGCGGGCATTCCCACCAGTCCCATGACCACACCTACCGCGACGGTCACAATGGCTCCCCCGAGGAGTCCTTCCAGCGTCTTGTTGGGGCTGGCTCGCGACAGCGGCGTGCGGCCCGCGGCCCTGCCGATCGCCATGGCGCTCACATCGTGGGCGACGGTCAGGACGATGGCGGCGGTCAGAAGCCCAGTGCCGTGGGTCGGGATCTTCAGCATCAAGGCTGCGTGGGAACCGAGACCTCCTATGTAGGCCACGGCAAAGACCGTCACCGCGAGGCCTCGCATCGGCCCTTCGACGCCTACCCCCGTGAGATACCACAACGCCCCGAACACCACGGTCAGCACGAGCACGACCACGATCGCGTCGACGCCCCGCCAGTACGCGGCAAGGGGCATCGTCACCGCCCCGGCCAGTCCCAGAACCACAGCCGGCTGGTAACCCGCCACGCGCACCGCGCTGAGAAGCTCCACCGCGGCCAGGCCCAGCACGACGGTGGCCACAACCAGCGCCAACGCGGGACCGACCTGCAGGGCCACAAGGATCACAGCCGAAAGGAAGACTCCCACCAGGACCGCCATCGGCATGTCCCGCTCCGCGGACACGGCCGCAGTCGGCCCGGTGGCGGCCACGCCGCCGTACATCGGTTGGTCCTCATAACCGAAGAAGTCCTCGTCGCCGAGAACCTCCCCTACGGGCTCTTGGGGCTCCATGGGAGGCAACGTCTCCTCTGAGGTGTCCCACTGGGGTGCGGAGGTGTGATCGGTCCACACTCCCAACTCCTGAGGGTCGGCCTCCTGCAGCCTCGGCTCGGACCCGGTGAATTGAGATTCCGTGGTCCCTGCGTCGCCCCAGGCGGGCTCGCCGTGCTCATCGCCGAACACCGACCGTCCGGCCACGACTCCTGCATCGTCGTCGAGCTCATCCGCTTCGGACGGACTCAGTTCGCCGAAGTCGTCCTGGTCGCTCACTACACCGCTCCTTTCGCTCCCCGGATCCAAGACCCGGGCTCTGCCCGCGTTCTCAAACCTCGAGCAGTTCGTCCTCTTTGCTGGCTAGGGCCTCATCGATCAGCCTCTCGTGGGCGCGGGTGATGCCGTCGAGCTTGTCGCTGGCACGCGCCACCGCGTCTGCGGACACCCCGCCCTCCTTCTCGATCTCGTCAAGATCCTTGCGAGCCTGGCGGCGCAGACCCCGGATCCGGTTACGGGAATCCTCTGCCATCGACCCCACGAGCCTGGCCAGTTCCCGGCGGCGTTCCTCCGTCAGCGGCGGGAACGACAGCCGGATGACCCGTCCGTCGCTACTGGGAACCAGCCCAAGCTGGGCCTGCTGGATGGCCCGCTCAACCGCGGTGATGTTGGCAGGGTCGTGCGGGGTGACGATCAGCTGGCTGGCCTCGGGGATGGCGAAGCTGACGAGTTCCCTCATGGACATCTTCACGCCGTAGGCATCTACCGGAACCCGCTCCAGCAGCGCCGAGCTGGCCCTACCGGTTCGCACTGTGGAGAAATCGCGCTTGGCCGCGGCAACCGCGTCGTCCATTCGCTCGCCGGCGTCGGCTAGCACCATGCCGATCAGCTCCTCGCTCATGGGCTCCGATCCTCCTGAGCAACGAGCGTACCCACCCGAGCGCCGTCGAGCAGGGATTGCAGATTGCCCGCTTCCATCAGGTTGAAGACCACGATGGGAAGACCGTTGTCCATACACAGCGTGATTGCAGTGGAGTCCATCACCTCCAGACCGCGGTTGAGCACCTCGAGATAGGTGACGCGCTCCAGCCGGGTGGCTCCGGAATCGACCTCGGGATCGGCCGTATAGATGCCGTCCACCCCGCCGTGGGTGCCCTTCAGCACCACTTCGGCCTCCACCTCAGCGGCTCGCAGCGCGGCAGTCGTATCGGTGGTGAAGAAGGGGTTGCCTGTGCCTCCGGCAAAGATGACGACCCGACCCTTCTCGAGATGGCGGATGGCCCGCCGGCGGATGTACGGCTCGGCAATCTGAGCCATGTGGATCGCGGTCTGCACCCGCGTGGGCTGGCCCAGCTGCTCGAGCGTGTCCTGGAGGGCCAGAGCATTCATGACGGTGGCCAACATCCCCATGTAGTCGGCCTGGGCCCGATCCATGCCGGCGCCCGCTCCCTGGGTGCCCCGCCAGAGGTTCCCACCCCCGACCACGACGGCTATGTCAACGTCGAAGGCGACGCGAGCCTCCGCGATGCCGGCGGCGATACGCCGGACGGTGTCACCGTCGATACCGCCTTCGGAGCTCCCGGCGAAGGCCTCTCCGGAGAGCTTGAGCAGCACCCGCTGCCAGCGAGCCGACCGCCGCGCCGCTGCGTTGGCGGTATCGGCGGGCTGGTCCATGGTCAGTCGGCAGTGTCGGCGGGATGGTTCACGCTCAGTCGCCGATCAGTACCTGCATGAACCGGACGATCGATCCGCGGCCGATGCTGTCCTTCACCGCGGTCTTCTCACCGTGGAGACCCTGCTCGAGCAGCACGCGCTCGGCGTACCAGCCCCGCATCCGCCCGTCCACGATCTTGTCCCAAGCCTGCTCGGGCTTGCCCTCGGCCTTGGTTATCTCCAGCAGCGCGGCCCGCTCGCGCCCGACCTCGCCGGCGGGAATCTCGCTAGCGCTCAGGAACTGCGGCTTGGCGAAGGCGATGTGCAGCGCCACCTGGTGCAGCGCGCCGGCGTCAACACCGCTGCCCTCCACAACGACGGCGTTCACTCCCCGGCCGTCCTGGCGATGAACGTACGAGTCGAGGACATTCCCGTCGGCCGCTTGCAGATGCTCGACCACCCCGACATCGATGTTCTCCTTCAGCACCAGCTTGAGGTCTTCGATCTCTGCCGCGTGCTGATCGACCGCGCCGGGGCCACCGGCCAGAACGGATTCTGCGAGGGTCTGCACCAGCGAGGTGAAGCCCTCGTTCTTGGCCGAGAAGTCGGTCTCGCACTTGAGCTGCACGACCGCGGCGGTCGTGTCATCGCCGGCCACCGCGATCGCGCCCTGATCGTTGTCCCGGCCGCTCCTGGCATCGGCCTTGGCCAGACCCTGCTCCCGCAGCATCTGCCGGGCCGCCTCCATGTCGCCATCGGTGGCGGTCAGGGCCTTCTTGGCATCCATCATTCCCGCGCCGGTGGCGTCGCGCAGCGCCTTCACGTCACGAGCACTGACCGCCATGTCAGTCCTCCTCTTCGGGCGAGTCAGTGTCGCCGGCAGAGTCGCTGGCTTCGGCTGTCTCGGCTTCGGCTGTCACGGCCTCATCCGCCGTGTCCTCGGCCGCGGCCGCGTCTGCCTCATCCGCCGTGTCCTCGGCCGCGGCCGCGTCTGCCTTGGCCTTGGCCACGCGAGCCTCGCGTTCGGCAGCCTCGGCAGCCGCCTCCGCTCGGGCTCGGGCCTGCTGTTCGGCGACCTCCGCCTCCATGAGAGCATCGCGGGCGGTACTGGTGGCCTCGGTGCGCTTCGAATGGATGAACCGGCCCTCGAGCACAGCGTCGGAGATCACTCGCGCCATGAGCCGCCCCGACCTGATGGCGTCGTCGTTGCCCGGAATGGCGTAGTCCACAAGATCGGGATCGCAGTTGGTGTCAACCACCGCAACGATGGGCACACCCAGCTTCCGGGCCTCGGTGACCGCTATGTACTCCTTCTTGGTGTCGAGGATGAACACCGCACCG
>VXNG01000221.1 GCA_009840695.1 Acidimicrobiaceae bacterium | reverse complement strand
TTCAACCAGGTAGCCACCACCGTCACCTGGCAGTCCTCCCACCGCGGCTAACCCCCGCTATACCCTCGCCGTTCTGACCCGGTCGGGCCGAACTTCTGTCAATAATCCACCTCAGGGGTGGAAATTCGCAGGTTGTTCGTCCCGTAAGCCTGTCTTGGTCTATTGAATACTCAGTGTACGTCTCTTAGACTTTATTTAGGATAGGGAGAGACAAGGCAACAGAGGTAAACCGATGGGTTCGTGGCCCGCTGCGCAGTCGAAGATCGTGACAGTTCCCAACGAACTGTGGCGGAACTGGGACGAAGAGTCCACGCCGACCATCGACGTCGCTCAGACCTCGCCACCCGAGATTGCCAGCATCTCGGTACCGGCACTGGATGATGCGGCGGCTGACGCGATCGTCGGCGCGCTCAAGGCGACGGCGCAGTTGCACGCCCGCAGCGACCGGACGCCGGGAGTGCTCGGTCACCTGAGCGCGGTGCTGATCCGCGCCGACGCGGTGGCCTCGTCGCAGATCGAGCACATCACGACCTCGGCCGAGCAGCTCGCCGTCAAGCTCGCCGACCTCAGCGACGGTGATGCCGGCGCGTACACCACCGACACCGAGCTGGTGGCAGCGAACGTCGAGGCCGCCCTGTCGGCGCACCGCAGTGGCAACGCCGTGTCGACGGATTGGTTCCATCGCCTGCACCGTGAGCTGCTCGCCGCCGATCCGGAGATCGAGCCGCGCCACCGTGGGAGGTGGCGTGACGGCGCGGTCTGGGTCGGGCGCACCCGGGCTGTGGCGGAGTTCGAGGGCCCGCCGCACGGGCAGGTTCCGGCGCTGATGGACGACCTGGTGCGGTTCGCCCGGCGGGTCGACGTGCATCCGGTGCTGCACGCGGCTGTCGCCCACGCCCAGTTCCTGACGATCCATCCCTATGTCGACGGCAACGGCCGCATCGGGAGGCTGCTGATTCACAAGCTGCTGCCGGCCGGCGGGGCCCCGGTGCCGGTCGCTCACGGCCTGCTGTCGGACCCGGTGAGGTATGTGTCGGGGCTGACCAGCTACCGGTCGGGGGACCTCGACGCATGGGTCGGCGTGTTCGCCGACGCGGTCACAGTGGCCGCGAGGGTGGCGTCGCGCCTGGTGGGCCGGCTGGATGATCTGCGGAGCGACTATCACGGCCGGGTGCGCACCCGCAGCGGGTCGAGCGTGCCGCAGGTCATCGACATGCTGTTGGACAATCCGGCGGTCACGGCGCAGTCGATCCAGGACCGCTTCGGCGTGACGTCGGCCCGGGCGGGGCAGATCCTCCACCGCCTCGCCGACGCCGGGATCCTGAGACCCAGCCCCTACAAGGCGGGGCGCTCCAAGGTCTGGATCGCCCCCGAGGTCATCGACGCTGTGGACGTGATCAACGCCCTGGTCTCCCGGCGCCCGCTACCCGAGGCCGCAACAACCGCCCCGTACACCTGACTCGACGAACAAGCTGCAAGTTTCCACCTCTGCGGTGGACTTATTGACAGAAGTTCGCCTCGGAGGTAGCAAGCGCCTTGGCAACGACCTCGCAGAGGGCTGCTGGATGGTCGGTGTAGTCGCTCCAGGTGAAGTTGAGAACCGTCCAACCAGCGAGCGTGATCTCGTTACGGCGCCGACGGTCCCGTACGAACGACTCGCGGTTGTCGTGCCACCGTGCGCTGTCCAACTCGATCGCCACTCGGTGGCTCGGGAAGGCGAGGTCGACTTGGGCCACGAAGCCTCCGTCGGCCCGTCGCACACGATGTTCCAGCGCAGGGTACTCGAGACCGGCATCGACCAGCAGGTCAGCCACCATGCGGCTCCAGTCGCTGAGGGGCACAGCGTTGTCGTCAAAGCGATCCGCCAGCGATGCGCGGAGAGCGTCGCACCCCCGCCGTCCGCGCCGTGCGTGAGACGCCAGCACTCCGTAGAGGTCCGACAGTCGGAGTTGTCCGTCCCTGAGCACCGCGTCGACGGTGCGATCCAGTTGCCTGCGATCCACGACGGCGGCCAAGTCGAGCACCGTCCTGCCCACGGGCGTGCAGAGGATCCCATCGCGCTCAACCGGCTTGAACAGATCCATCTGGCTCGACTCGTAGCGACGAGCGCACCGAATGCTCCGGGCCCTCCCGGGTAGCACGACCACCTCCACCCGATCGAGCCTGTACCCCTCGATGGGGTGAAGAGCCGCGGCAGAGCGATGGCTGGCCACCGCACCATGAGCCAGGCACAGTGCGAGCAGTCTCGAGCGAACTGTCGACGGCACGGCCTCGTGCCGGTACACGCCCGAGGCCTCGCGTTCCCACACGCCGGCCTGGACAAGGCGTTCAATCTGACGACCCGTCATGCCCTCGTCCAGCGCCTGTGAGCGAGAGATGAGTCCGTGCTGCCGCCGCATCCGCCCCAATACCCGCCGGTCGTCCACAGGCACTCCGTTCTCGACAACATGAAAGAGATTAAAATATACAAGAATCTCAGCACAACCACAGCCGTCAAATGCTGTGCACACGCTGGGTCGGGGAAGGGCATCACCAGCGATGTCACAGGGGGGAAGTACCTTCGAAGACATGGAACCAACAGGTGTAATCGTGCTTGTCGCAGCCCTGGCCGTCATGGTCGCGGGGGCCGCAGTCCTGCGGAGCAGACGCGCTCCTCGAGCGGCCGATACCTCTAGCGACACTGCACGGCTGAGCGTTCATCTACAGGAACGCGAACGGGAGTTGGGGCAGGTCCGGGACGAGCGCGACGAAGCTCGCCTCGAGCGGGACTCGGCCCGACGGGACCTCAGTTCGACCCAAGCGGAACTAGCCGCAATCCGTGCAGACCACCTGGCCCGCACCGAGGAGTTGACCAGCGCCCGCGAGCAACTGGACAACCAGTTCAAGGGCCTCGCCGCCGGCGTACTCAAGGAGAGCACCGACACCCTGCTCAAGCAGGCCAAGGCCCAGTTCGAGAGCCAGCGACAGTTGGGGGCGGCCGACCTCGAGCAGCGCAGGGAGGCCATCGACAACCTCGTGGGACCGATCCGCGAGAGCCTCGAGAAGCTGGGCGAGCATGCCAGCGAGATCGAGCAGAAGCGGGTTGGAGCGTATGAGCGGCTGACCTCACAGATCGCTTCTCTCCAGGGGGTCGCCGGCAGTCTCAGCGAGGCGTTGCGTTCGCCCAACATCCGGGGCCAGTGGGCCGAGCAGGAACTGGGCAACATATTGGAGCTCGCCGGCCTGAACCAGCACATCGACTACTACCCGCAGTACACCGTGTCCGTGCCCGGCAGCGTCGTGCGGCCGGATGCGGTCGTGAAGGTGCCGGGAGGTCTCCGAGTCATCATCGACGCCAAGGCGCCGCTGGAGAACTATCTAAAGGCACACGAGGCCGACGACGGCAGCCGGGAGCGCGACCTGCTGGTCAACCACGCCGCCGCAATATCTAGGCACGCCAAGGCCCTGGGCGAACGGGACTACGCCGACGTCGTGACCGGGTCCCCGGACTTCGTGCTGATGTTCGTGCCCGCCGACCCGATCCTCGATTCGGCCATGAAGGTGCAGCCGACACTGTGGGAGCAGGCGTGGCAGGAGCACCGAGTGCTCATCGCGACGCCCGGACTCCTGCTGGCCTTCCTCAAGACGGTGGCCCTGGCCTGGCAGCAGCAGGACATGCAGAAGAACGCGCAACAGATCGCCGATCTCGGCAAGGAACTCTACGACCGCCTCCGCATCTTCGCCGAGCACATGCACGGTGTCGGCAAGGGCCTCGATCAGGCACTGACGGCCTACAACAAGGGTGTCGGCTCGCTAGAGAGCAGGGTAATGCCCCAGGCGCGCCGCTTCGAGGAACTCGGGGCGGTCACCGACACCAAGTCCATACCGGAACTGACGCGCATCGAGGCTCCGGTTCGAGCGATGAGCGCGCCGGACGTTGCCGTCGCGCCAGCGGCAGACGAGGAGCCCGGCAGCGTGGTTCCCCACAAGCGCAGCGCCTAGAGATCGGGCTGGCTGACCCTTGACTGTCTCCGTCCGAGCTGTGGCAGAATGGGGGTGTGACTGGGTCGGATCGGGGGTGGCCGGAGGTGGAGCCGGTCTTGGCTGATCCCGTGGCGGAGCGGGCTCGGCTGCTGGACGACTTGGCCACCTCGTACCGGCTGTTCGCGGCCTTGCGCTGGGGCGAGCTCGGCGACGGCCACATCACCTGCCGTGACACCGAGCGGTCCGACCACATGTGGCTGCTCCGCTACCGGGTCCCGTTCGAGCAGGCCCAGTCCTCGGACATGGTGCTGGTCGCGCCCGACGGCAGCGCCACCGACCAGGACGGCCGTCCCGCCCGCATCAACAACACCGCTTACCACATCCACCACCCCATCCACGAGGTTCGGCCCGACGTCACCGCGGCCGCGCACGTGCACACCGCCTGGGGCACCCCGTTCGCGGCCGAGCGGCGCATGATCGAGCCCATCACCCAGGAATCGACGCTGTTCTTCGAGGATCACGCCCTCTTCGACGACGAAGAGGTCCAGATCCTCTCCTGCGACGGCGGTAAGCGCATCGCGGTGGCTCTGGGCGAGTACCGGGCCGTGATCCTGGCCAACCACGGCCTGCTCACCGTCGGCTCCAGCCCCGCCGATGCCATCGGCTGGTTCGTGCTGATGGAAC
>VXNG01000108.1 GCA_009840695.1 Acidimicrobiaceae bacterium | reverse complement strand
TTCAGGCGGAGGCCCGGGCCTTGGCCCGCGAGGTGATCGCGCCCCGTGCGGCCGATGTGGACCGCGGCGAGCAGTACCCGTGGGACAACGTCAACGCCCTCCAGCAGGCCCGCTTCACCGGCATGACCGTGCCCACCGCCCTCGGCGGACCCGGCCGATCCCTGCTCGATTCCGTGCTGGTGGTGGAGGAGATGGCCAAGGTGTGCGGGGTCACCGGCCGCATCGCGGTGGAAGCCAACATGGGAGCCCTCTCCGCGGTTATGGCCTACGGCACCGACGCCCAGCGGGCCAGGGTCGCGGCGCTGGTGCTGGCCGGGGACAAGCCGGCCATCTGCATCACCGAGCCAGGGGCCGGCAGCGCCGCCTCGGAGATGACCACCCGAGCCGACCGGCGCGGCGACCGCTACGTGCTCAACGGTGCCAAGCACTGGATCACGGGTGGCGGCGTGTCGAGAACGCATCTGGTGTTTGCCCGGGTCTTCGACGAGTACGGCAACGAGGAGGGCATCGGCGCGTTCCTGGCCTTCCGGGACGAGACGCCCGGGCTCGAGATCGGAGCCCGCGAGCCGACGATGGGACTGAGGGGCCTTCCCGAGACGGTGGTCAGCTTCAACAACATGGAGGTCACCGCCGACATGGCGGTGCAGCCGCCGTCGGGGCTGAGGAGAGGCTTCGCCGACTTGATGAACGCCTACAACACCCAGCGGGTGGGGGCGGGCACGGTGGCGCTGGGCCTGGCCTCGGGCGCCTACGAGCTGGCGCTGGAGTTCGTGAAGAAGCGAGAGCAGTTCGGTCGCCCGATCGCCGAGTTCCAGGGTCTGCAATGGATGATGGCCGACATGTCGGTGAAGCTGGAGGCGGCCCGCAGCCTCATCTACCGGGCCGCGGCCTCCCAGGGGCCCGGCGGCAGCCCGTTCCCCGATCCGGCCCTGGCCGCGCAGGCCAAGATCTTCACCTCCGAGGCGGCCATCGCTGTGGTGAGCGACGCGCTACAGGCCCACGGCGCGGCCGGCTACAGCCGCAACAACCCGCTGGAGCGCATGTACCGCGACGTGCGCATGTTCACCATCGGTGGTGGCACGGCCCAGATCTTGCGCACGGTGGTGGCGTCGCGGATCCTAGACATGAAGCTGCCCCAGACCCGTGGCGGCTACCTGCCACGGGACCCGGAGCCGTGACCGCACCGCTGGAGGGCGTGATCGTGGTCACATTGGAGGCGGCCGTGGCCGCCCCTTTCGCCACCCGCCAGCTGGCCGACCTGGGGGCCCGAGTCCTGAAGGTGGAACGACCCGGCGAGGGTGACTTCGCCCGGCACTACGACTCAACCATGGGCGGAACGTCGGCGTTCTTCGTGTGGGCCAACCGGGGCAAGCAGAGCATCGAGCTGGACCTGAAGGACCCCGGCGACCGCGCCACCTTCGACCGGCTGGTGGCCGGCGCCGACGTGTTCGTGCAGAACCTGTCACCCGCCGCGGCCCACCGGGCCGGGCTTCTTGCTGATCAGCTCCGGGAACGCCTTCCCGGCCTGATCGCCTGCGACGTCTCCGGCTACGGCCTGGGAGGCCCCCGCACCGACGACAAGGCCTACGACCTGGCCGTACAGGCCGAGGGTGGGGCGGTGGCGCTTACCGGCACCGCTGACCAGGCGTGCAAGGTCGGCTTCTCAATAGCGGACATCTCCGCAGCCATGTACGCCCTCTCGTCGATCCTGGCCGCGCTCTATCGTCGGCAGGCCACTGGTGAGGGGGCATCCATCGAGGTGTCGATGCTGGAATGCGTCGCCGAATGGACGGCCGCGCCGACCTACGCGACCGTGGGCAAGGGCTCGGTGCCCCCTCGGGCCGGCCACCGTCACACCATGATCGCCCCCTACGGGATGTATCCGATGAGCGACGGCGAGCTGGTCATGGTCGCCGTGCAGAGCAACCGCGACTGGGTCGACTTCGCCACCCATGTGCTTCAGGACCCGGCGCTCATCGACGATCCCCGGTTCGTCGACAACCCGGACCGTATCGCCAACATCGACGATCTGGAAGCCATGATCACCTCGGTGTTCGCCTCGGTCCCAGCCGAGGAGCTGATCGGGCGTCTGCGGGCCGGGCGAGTGGCCCACAGCTTCGTGAGGGACCCGCTGGCCCTGTGGCAGCACGACCAGCTGCGGGCCCGCAACCGGTTCATGCACGTGACCACCCCGACCGGGTCGGCCGAGGTCTACAAGCCTCCGTTCAATCTGAGCGAGGCTGGCGACCCTGACGCGGCCGTCCCCGCTCTGGGTGAGCACACCCCCGACCTGATCGCCGAGTTGGAGTCCCGCGCCGCACGGCGTTAGTGGTCGGCGTTGTAGTCGGGGTTCTCCCAGACGATCAGCGAGGCCCAGCTGTCGACCGCGGGGTCGCGGATGTAGTCGGCGATCACGCCGCGGGCCTCGAAGCCGTTGGCGATCTGCATGGTGAGGGTGGCGTCGTACTGCTCGCCAGCCGAGACCTTGGCCACGTAGTCGGCGGCCGACATGGTGTCCTTGTGGTCGGCGTAGCCGGGGATCACCCCTCCGGCCACGATTCCGGCCAGGTTGAGGTCACGGCAGATCTGCTTGCGCATGTCGTAGAGGCGCTTGCCGATGCCCCGGCGCCGATAGTCGGGCAGCACCGCGATGCTGGTGCCGTAGTACCAGGGGCCGTCGGGAACGTGGCCGGTGCCGCCGTCGACCCCCACCAGGTCACGGATCGAGTGTTGAGTGTGGCTGAAGTCGAAGTGGATGCGGATGCCCAGCCCCATGGCCACCGGAAGGTCGCCGTCGAGCACCACCACGCCGCCCTCGGGGAACTCTTCGGCCAGGGCCTGCAACTCGTCGGCCCAGTAGAGGTCTTCGGTGTCCGCGGTCGGGAACGCGGTGTGCTCGATGTGCTGGAGCGCCTCGGCCCACTCGGCCCGGATACTGGTGTAGGTCAGCTCGCCCATGGCTGCGGGGTTCGGCTCAGCCGTGCCGGGCGGCGGGTGCCAACGAGAAGTGCTCGTAGTGGTTGTCTGCCGGCTGGCCCCAGCAGGCCCAGAAGTCCCCGCTGCTGGGACGCATGATCACCGCGCCGCTGGACTCCACCCGATAGGTGGAGTCGGGCCAGCGGCAGATGGTGGTGGGCTCCCGGGTGACCTCCATGAGCCGCTCGGGATCGACCGGGTCGCCGTCGTCGGCGAGCATAGCTGCGGCCAGTTCAAGGCGGTGGCGGGAGTTGGCCATCAGCTCGCTAAAACGCTCGCCCTCGAAGGGCAGGGCCGCAGGCTCGGTCACATGGTTGGTGTGGACTATCGGTTCGGCGGCCAGGGTCTGCACCGGCCGGGCCGACGGCATGGCTTCGACGCAGTAGCCCCTGCCCTCGGCGTCGAGGATCAGGTAGCTGTGTGCGCCGGCGAGGTCGGCTCGCAGCAGCACGCCGAGCGCCTCGGCTGCTGTGGTCTGGTTCAGCATCTCGCGCACCACCGACGGCCAGGTCACCCCGAAGCCGCCGTCGTTGCCGGTGAGGTTGTTGATGCCGACGCCCACACCCGCTTCGTTCATGCCGATCTGCCCCAGGCATCCCACCGTGGTGAACACCAGGGCGTTCGGACCTGTGTCGGGGCGCAGGCGCGCCAGCACCACGAAGTCGGTGGCGGTGTCGTGCATGTCCCAGGTCTGGCCCAGCATCCCCGCGCCCGCGGCCCGCCCGTCGGGCACCACGAACGCGGTGCAGTCGTCTTCTGTCACGGTGGCCGGATGGGGTCCCTCGGTGGCGGCCCGCACCGTGTCCACGAAGTCGGTGAACCCGCCCACCACGACCGCTTCGGCCGGAGTGATGCCCGCGGCGGACGCCATGGCCAACATCTCGGCGTGCAGCCGGGGCGAGAAGCTCTCATGGGCGGGCAGGCAGTCCTCGGCCAGTTCCAGCACCCTGCCCCGCTGAAGGGGTCCGCCACTCCAGAGTCCCTCGGCGACCAATTCCACCCGGTCTCGGGCGTATTGCCGGATCTCAGCCGCGTGGGCCCGCCCGTGGGCGTCGCCCATGGCCTCGGGTGATCCGGCCAGGTCGAGTTGCCTGATCGGCGGCCGGCGCATACCCGCAGGCTAGCGCTGGCACCATGCTGCTGAAGCTCCTGATCGGTCGCGTCAAGCGGCAATCAGAGACATGCGACTCTTCCCAGGTGGGTAGGTTGGGTGGTATTGTAGATGTATGAGTGGGACACACATAGTTGCAATGGGAGACCGGGGCCGGATCGTGGTGCCGGCTGCCGTCCGGGAACGCGCCGGGCTGGTTGCCGGGTCGCCGATGGTGCTTCTGGAGTCGCCGGACGGCCTGGTCCTGTTGACTCGCGAGCAGCTTCGGGATCGGGTCCGCAAGGATCTGGCGGGGTTGGACCTGGTGAACGAACTCCTGGCCGACCGGCGCAGAGAGGCCGCGATCGAGGACGCAGAGAGCGGGTATGCCGGGTGACCT
This sequence comes from Acidimicrobiaceae bacterium, assembly GCA_009840695.1. The sequence continues at coordinate 217 of VXNG01000108.1, read as the reverse complement.
CGGTGCTCGACGCATCGGCGGTCCTCGCGTTCCTGCTGGATGAGGACGGCGCCGACATCGTCGAGGGCGCGTTGGTCAGCGATTCCAGGTGCGGCGCGGCCAACTGGTCGGAAGTGGCTCGGCGGGTGTTGAGTACCGGTCGCGACTGGGATCAGGCCCGGGCCCTGCTGGAGAGCTACGAAGTGCGGGTCGAGCCGGTGGTTCGCGACGACGCCGA
>VXNG01000027.1:4333-4692 GCA_009840695.1 Acidimicrobiaceae bacterium | reverse complement strand
GCCGCGCTCTGCGCAACCCGCACCTGATCCAGATCGGCTGGGTGCTGGAGCTTCCTTCCAGCTAGCCCTCACCCGGCCTAATCGACGGGCCGGGAACCAACGTCCCCCCAGGCGACGTCTCACTCCCTGACGCGCCGTAGTGCGAGGTACTACGGTGAGAAGGGGCACGATCACACGATGGGGACCAGACCTAGGAAGGCGCTGGCGTTGGCGCTGACCATCGCGCTGGCCATCGCGTCCTGTTCGGATGAGCCTTCACCGCCAGGCGCAACCGGCCAAGCCAGTGGATCCGACGATCCGGGCGCAGGCACAGAGCCGGGCGCAGGAGTAGATCCCGGCTCAGGCACAGAGCCGGGCGC
>VXNG01000027.1:0-4323 GCA_009840695.1 Acidimicrobiaceae bacterium | reverse complement strand
CAGGCACAGAGCCGGGCGCAGGAGTAGATCCCGGCTCAGGCACAGAGCCGGGCGCAGGAGTAGATCCCGGCTCAGGCACAGAGCCGGGCGCAGGCGGAGATCCCGGCACAGGCACAAACGCCGCCCCGGGGGCAGAGCCGGTCGTCATCGGTGTCGGCGACGATGAGATCGCGCTGACTTCACACCTGGTCCGCTTCGACGGTTGCAACGCGCTTCTGGATCAACTGCGCAATTGGGCCGCGGACAGGGTGGGCCCCTGGGGCTTCGATGGACGCCCCTTCGACGGCACCGATGACATGATCGTCGAGGAAGCCGAACCGACTGCGTCGACAACCCTTCCCGCCGAGCCAGCCGCCGACTACCAGAGGCAGCCCCCTGTCGAGGGCGTGGACTACTCGGGCACCAACGTCCAGGAAGCCGGAGTGGACGAGGCCGACATCGTCAAGACCGACGGCCGGCGGATCTTCGCCATGTCGGCCGGGCACCTGGTGGTGGTCGACGCGGCCCGCCGTGAAGTCCTCGGATCCGTGCTCCTGCCCGTCGGCGAGTCAGCCGAGCTCTTCCTCGCCGACGACGGCCTGCTGGCGATCCAGCAGTCCAGCGGAGGCGGCGGCAACCCCCCGCAGGCGGTGATCCACCGCATCGACGTGCGGGACGGAGTGCCCAAGATCGCCGAGACCCTCCGGGTCGAGGGCAACTATGTGAGCGCCCGCAGCATCGGCGGGGTGGCCCGGGTGATGGTGCGGTCACGGCCGGCCGACGACTTCCCGTTCGTCCACCCGGCCGGACCCGACAGCGAGACGGTAGCCGAAGAGGCCAACCGGGCCGCGATGCTGGCCACCACCCTGGAGGACTGGCTGCCCGCCTACTCGCATACAAGCCCCGGCGGCGCCGCGGCCGAGGGCCTGCTGCCGCCTTGCCAGCGGGTGCACGCCCCGACGGTGTTCTCCGGCTTCGGCGTGACCACGGTGCTGAGCGTGCCGGTGGCCGGCGCCATCGACCCGACCGCGGCCACCTCGGTGCTGGCCCCCGGCGAGACCGTCTACGCGTCGACCCGGTCGATGTACGTGTCCACCGCCACCTGGATCGATCCGGCCGCCCACGAAGCGGGCGACATCGACTGGGACCAGTTCGCGGCCGAGTTCCGCACCAATCTCCACCGCTTCGACATCTCGGACCCGGCCGGAGCCGTCTACACCGCCTCGGGCAGCGTGCCCGGAGAGATCCACAACCAGTTCGCGCTGTCGGAACACGCTGGTCACCTGCGCGTGGTCACCACCACCGGTGAGTGGAACGCGTCCGAGAGCTGGGTGAGGGTGCTGGCCGAGTCCGACGGCCGGCTCGTCGAGGTCGGATCGGTCGGCGACATCGGCCGGGGCGAGCGGGTCCAGTCGGTGCGCTTCGCCGGCGACATCGGCTACGTGGTCACGTTCCGCCAGATCGACCCCTTCTACACCATCGACCTCTCCGACCCGGCCGCGCCCGCGGTGGTGGGCGAACTCAAGATCCCCGGATTCTCCAGCTACCTGCATGCCCTGGACGAGGGGCTGGTGCTCGGCGTCGGATTCGACGCCGACGAGGACGGGTTCGTGACGGGCGCCAAGGTGTCGCTGTTCGACGTGTCCGACCTCGCCGAGCCGCAGGAGGTGTCGGTGTGGACGGCCCCGGGAGGCTGGAACGAGATCGGCTGGGACCACCGGGCATTCCTCTGGTGGGCACCGGAGCGGCTGGCCGTGATCCCGGTCACCGCCGACCGCGAGTGGTCGGGGGCGGTGGTGCTGCAAATTGCCGACGATGCCCTCAGAGAGGCCGGCAGGATCGTCCACCTGGCGGTGAGCGCCGCGCAGACCTCGTGCCGGCGATTGAACGAGACCGACGTGATCGGACCGGTGGACATGACGGAGGCCGACCTCGGGGCGAGGGTTGTGGAGCTGATCGTGCAGATCCCCAAGACGGCGATCATCGTGGCCTGCGAACCGGGCGAGGAGCCCATCGCCGGCTTCCAGTGCGAAGTCGGTGAGTTCAGCGAGTCCGAAGAGGAATCCCTGCGGAAGCGGATCTCGTACACCACCAGCGAGGAACTGTGGGCGTGCCTGCCGCCGGCGGTCTCGGAGGTTCCTCTGAGACAGATCGTGCGAAGCATCGTGATAGGCGACGACCTCTGGACCCTCAGCCACCCGTACAACCGCTACCGCGACGGCAGCACCGAGGGCCTCTTGCAGGTGAACGGCCTCAAGACACTGGAGTTCTTGGATGCGGTGGACATCTGACGCCCGCCGGCACCGCAGAGCATGGTCGGCCGCGATCGCCGGCGCCGCCGTAGCCGCCGTAGCGGCCACGATGGCGGTGTCGACTACCGCGGCGGAAGTGTTGGCAGCGTCCGCAGTATCGGCGACGGCCACGGAACAGCCGGGAGCCCCGTACAAGGCGGTCGCCGCAGGCAACGGCTTGACGTGCGCCATCCGGAACGACGACTCAGTGTCCTGCTGGGGCTCCAACCAATACGGTCAGGCCGACGCGCCGGACGGTGCCTTCCGCAGCATCCACGTTTCGTCGGGCGGCGAGCACGCCTGCGGTCTGCGAATGGACGGCACTTCGGACTGCTGGGGTTCGAGCCGGTACGGATCCCTCCAATCGAGTGACAGCTCCTTCACGGATCTTGCCACCGGCACCGGACACGTGTGCGGCATCCGTGTCGACGGCACCCTCGAGTGCTGGGGCAACGACTACTACGGGCAGGCGATTGCACCCGAGGGGGCCTTCAAGGACGTGGCCGCCGGCTACGGCCACACCTGCGGGATCCTCCTCGATGGCACCGTCCATTGCTGGGGCACCAACGAGTACAGGCAGCTCGATGCGCCCGCAGGCTCATTCAAGGCGCTAGCCGCCTCCGGCGCAATCCTGTGCGGCATCCGGGCTGACGATACCGTCGACTGCTGGAGCGGCTTCGAACGAGAAGTCATTCCCGAGGGCACGTTCCGGACGATTTCCGCCGGTGCCCACGTCTTCTGCGGTCTGCGGTTCGACGACACCGTCGACTGCTGGGGCAGCGGACTGCCGGACGCGCCCGATGGAGCCTTCGAGGAGGTGGACGTCGGCACCAGCTACGCGTGCGGTCTGCGGTTCGAGGGCACCATCGACTGCTGGGGCTACGACGACTTCGGCGCGGCCGACGAGCCCGGACGGGTCTTCGTGGCAGTAGGGGCCGGCTCGGCCCACACGTGCGGACTGCAACCAGACGGCTCATTCGACTGCTGGGGATACCTCACCCACGACCGTGACAACTTCAGCAGCGCCAGAGCGACAGGCGAGGGCTTGACCGTCATCTCGGTCGGCGCCGACCACCATTGCGGACTGCTCGCCGACGCAAGGGTCGCATGCGGCGGCATCAGTTACGACGGACAGGCCGAAGCGCCGGCCGGAGCCTTCAAGGCGGTGGCCGCGGGCCGGAAGCACACGTGCGCCCTGAGGGTGGATGGCTCCGCCGTGTGCTGGGGCGCCAACGACGTCGGTCAGACGGATGTGCCCGACAGCGCTGACGCGCCGTCCAAGCTCTCGATATGGGACAGGATCCGCCTCGGCCATCTGAGCAACCGGAACGGGGATCTCAAGGAGATCTCAGCGGGTTCAGCACACTCCTGCGCGATACGCGCCGATGACACCCTGCTGTGTTGGGGGTACAACAATCCGGGCGTCTTGGACCCGCAGGTGACCGACGGCCAGGCAGCCCCGCCGGGCGGGACGTTCAAGGCTGTCGCCGCGGGCGGCAACCACTCCTGTGGCCTGCGTACCGACGGCGACGTGGTGTGCTGGGGCGCTGGCGCCGACCTCGTCGAGTATCTCGGCATTGCGGGCCTGGAGACGATCTCCGCCTACGGCCAGCTCAGCTGCGGACTGCGAACGGACAACTCGGTCGACTGCTGGAACGGCGTTCCCGACTTCGACTACCGCAGTCGCGCCTATCGGGCGGTCTCCGCCGGCAGCGGCTACGTCTGCGGGCTCAAGGACGACGGCACCATCCGCTGCGGCGGGAGATCGGCCGGCTCCATCGTCACGGCCTGAAGGCTCTTCCGCTTCCCGCGAACGGGCCGCGGCTCAGGTGTAGTCCTGGTACTTGTCCAGGTAGCGGGTGGGGCGCTTTAGGGCGTCCTTGCGGAACGGGTCGCCGAGCTCCTTGGTGCACATGGCCTCGATGACGGTGGTGCGGCCCCCGTTCATCTGGGCATCGATAGCCGCGGTCAGCGCCGGGCCCACGTCCTCGAGTTGGTTGACCCGCACGCCGTCGGCGCCCATGGCCCGGGCCACCTCCGACCAGTCCTCGCC
>VXNG01000097.1 GCA_009840695.1 Acidimicrobiaceae bacterium | reverse complement strand
CCCATCCGGGTGCTGGAGGCCATCACCGCCAACAGCGGCTCCAACGGCGCCTAGGCGGGCCTGCGGGGTCGCGGCTGCGGGAGGCCGCCCATGGCCGTCCGGGTCCACCTGAGTTCCAACCTGCGAGGCCCCACCGGCGGGGTCGCCGAGGTTGAAGCGGAGGGAGCCACCGTCGGCGCTCTCATCGACGACCTAGATCGGCGCTACCCCGGCCTGGGCGACGCCCTGCGGGCTGGTGTCTCGGTAGTGATAGACGGCCTGCTCATCGCCCACCCCGAGTACGAGCCCCTGGCCGACGGTGCGGTCGTCTACTTCGTCCCCCAGACCGCCGGCGGCTGACCTGGCCGGGATCCCGGCGTCAGGCTGGGTTGGCGACCTCGGCGAGGGTGGTTAGGAAGCGGTCGTTCTGGGCGGGGGTGCCGATGGTTACCCGGATGCCGACCCCTGAGAACGGGCGGACGACCACGCCCCGCTGCTCCAAGGCGATGCACACCTCGTCGGTGCGGTCGCCCAGGTGCATCCATACGAAGTTGGCTTGGGCATCGGGAATGTCCCAGCCGTCGGCGGCCAGCGCGCCCGTCACCCGGCCCCGCTCGTCCTTGATGGCATCGATGTTGGCCTGCGCCTCCTCGGCGGCGCCGTCGTCTCCCAGCGCGGCCAGCGCGGCCGCCTGGGCCAGCCCGTTCACGTTGAACGGGATGAGGCACTTGTCTATGGCCGACACCACCTCGGGGTGGGCCATCACGTAGCCCAGTCTCAGACTGGCCAATCCGTAGGCCTTGGAGAACGTCCGGGCCACAGCCACGTTGTCGAAGCGGGGCAGCAGATCGGCCACCGGATCGCCCAAGGCGGGGTCGGCGAACTCCCGGTAGGCCTCGTCCACCAGCACCACCACGTCGGCGGGGATGCTCTCGGCCAGCCTCGCCACTGCGGCCGTCGACACCGCGGTGCCGGTGGGGTTGTTGGGCGTGGCCAGCAGCACCAGCTTGGTGCGCTCGGTCACCGCGGCGGCCACTGCGTCGAGGTCGAAGGCATGGCCTGCCGTCAGCGGCACTTTCACCAGGGTCCCGCCCATGGTCTGCACCGAGATGGGGTAGGCCTCGAACGAGATCCAGGGGGTGACCGCCTCGTCTCCGGGGTCGAGGTAGGCGGTGGCCAGCTGGTACAGCAGCGCAACCGAGCCCGCGCCCACGGTCACCTGCTCAACCGCCAGATCCAGCCGGTCCGCCAGGGCCTCGCGCACCGCGATGGCCCGATGGTCGCAGTAGAGGTTGCCGTCCCGGCAGGCCGCGGCTACTGCTTCGATCACCGCGGCCGGGGGAGAATAGGGGTTCTCGTTGGAGGCCAGCTTGATGGCCTCAGCGATGTTGTGCTCCCGCTCGGCTTGCTCGGCCGCCTTGCCCGGCTTGTAGGCGGGAAGGGCGTCGACCGCGGGCCGCACTCGTCCCACCGGTACCGGAGTCTGGGGTTCGGGTGAGGTCACACTGCCATTCTGCCTCATGCGGTCCCCACTCCCGAAATCCCTGTCGCTGACGGCATCATGTGACTCTTATCGCAGGAATATTGCGGGTGCCGTGGGCGTAGTCTTGGACGTATGGGAACCGGGTCGTCGGTGAAGGTCCGGGCTGATATCCAAGTCGAGGGTATGACCTGCGGCGCCTGCGCTGCTCGAGTTGAGAGCGCGCTGGGAGACGCGGAGGGCGTGCTCGACGCCCGGGTGAACTTCGCCTCGGGCCGGGCCACGGTGCTCCACGACGGCAGCACCGACGACGCTGTTCTGCGGCGAGCCATTGAGCAGGCCGGCTACTCCGCGCCGGAGCGGCCGGAGAGCCATGACGAGAGCGAACTGCGGCGGGTCGCCGCGCTGCGCCGGAGGCTGGTGGGAGCGGTGGTGCTGGGTGTGCCGGTGATGGCCGTGTCGATGATGCCGCCCCTGCGCTTCGATGGCTGGCGCTGGGCCGCGTCGGTGGCCTCAGCAGCTGTGATCTTCGGCGCCGGATGGGGGTTCCACTGGGCCGCGGTCCGCAACCTGCGCCATCGGGCCGCCACCATGGACACCCTGGTATCGCTGGGCACCACCGCGGCGTGGGTCTGGTCGGCGGTGGTGCTGGTGGCCGGAATCGACGACGGCCATGTGTACTTCGAGACGGGCACCGTGATCGTCGCCCTGGTGGTCCTGGGCAAGTGGCTGGAGGCCCGGGCCACCCGCCGCTCGGGCGAGGCGGTGCGGGCCTTGGCCCGGCTGAGCGCCTCCACCGCCCGCCTCACCGACGGCACCGAGATCCCCGCGGAGGACCTCGCCGTCGGGATGCGCTTCATCGTCCGCCCCGGCGAGCGCATCGCCACCGACGGCGTGGTGGTCAGCGGGGCCTCCGCGGTGGACATGTCGATGGTGACCGGCGAGCCGGTCCCTGTGGAAGTGGGGCCCAGCGACGAAGTGATCGGCGCGACAGTCAACGCCGACGGCAGCCTGGAGGTCGAGGCCACCAGGGTCGGGGCCGATACCGCCCTGGCCCAGATCGTGCGTCTGGTGGATGAGGCCCAGGGGGGACGAGCCGCGGTGCAGCGGTTGGCCGACCGGGTGGCAGGCGTGTTCGTGCCGGTCGTCGTGGTCCTTGCCCTGGCCACCCTCGCCGTGTGGTTCGCGGCCGGAGCGGCGGCCTCGGAGGGGTTCACGGCCGCAGTCGCGGTGCTGATCATCTCCTGCCCGTGCGCCTTGGGTCTGGCCACTCCACTGGCGGTGATGGTCGGCACGGGTCGGGGCGCACAGCTCGGCGTGATCATCAAGGGCGCCGAAGTGCTTGAGGACACCCGCGCGGTGGATGCCGTGATTCTCGACAAGACGGGCACCGTGACCGAGGGTCGGCTAGAGGTGGTCGACGCCGTGGCCGCGCCCGGGATGGACGCCGCGGCCATGGGGCTGCTGGCCGGGGCGTTGGAGTCGCGCTCGGAGCACCCGGTCGGCGCGGCCATCGCCCGGCGTTGGCCCTCGTCCAGGGATGTCAGTGACTTCCTGAACCACGCCGGCGTAGGGGTTGTCGGGCGAGTGGACGGAGCGGAGGTCCGGGTCGGCCGACGCCCACTCTTCGGGGAGGTCCCCGATCAGCTCGAAGAGGCTCTGGCCGGAGCTGAGGCTGCCGGCCACACAGCGGTACTCGTAGGCAGGGGCGCAGCCGCGGAGGCGGTGATCGCCCTGGCCGACACAGTCAAGCCCACCTCCCGGCAGGCGGTCCAGGAGCTTCGGGCCATGGGCCTGCAGGTGTCGCTCGTCACCGGCGACAACAGCCGCACGGCCGCCTGGGTGGGCGAGGCCGTCGGTGTTGATGACGTTATGGCCGAGGTCCTGCCGGCGGATAAAGCCGATGCCGTGGTGCGTCTCCAGGAGTCCGGCCGGCGGGTGGCGATGGTGGGGGACGGGATCAACGACGCCCCCGCCCTGGCCCAGGCCGATCTCGGCATTGCTATCGGCACCGGAACCGACGTGGCGATCGAGGCGTCCGACCTCACCGTGGTCGGAGGCGACCTGCGAGCGGTGCCCGACGCCATCGCCCTGTCGCGCCGCACCCTGGCCACCATCAAGGTCAACCTGTTCTGGGCCTTCGCCTACAACGTGGCCGCCATCCCCCTGGCCGCCACCGGAATCCTCAGCCCCATGGCCGCTGCGGCCGCCATGGGACTGTCGTCGCTGTTCGTGGTGTCCAACAGCCTGCGCCTGCGCCGCTTCCGCTCCATCCGGTCGCCACGGAGTTCGGGTACCACCTTATAGAGGGTGCGATTGGCAGCTGATGGCAAGACGGTTCCTGCCCGCGTCAACAATCGTCGTGCTTGCGGTGATTGCCGCCGCACTCATCGGTGCCCTGTTCCTCATGCGCGGCGGGGACTCGCCGATCAGCTACGCCGGTAGAGCCGACCCATCCGACGCGGAGTTGGTCGCACTGGGATCCACGATCTACAGCCAATCCTGCGCTTCGTGTCACGGTTCCAATCTTGAAGGCCAGCCGAATTGGCGTGTCAGGAAGGCCGACGGAACCCTTCCCGCGCCTCCGCACGACGTGACCGGCCACACGTGGCACCACAGCGACGATCAGCTGTTCAAGATGACCAAATGGGGTACCGAGGTTCTCGTTGGCGGCGACTACAAGAGCGAAATGCGAGGTTTCTCTGACGAACTTGATGACGGGGAGATCTGGGCTGTCTTGGCGTACATCAAGAGCCGGTGGCCTGCAGACATCCAGGCTGCACAGGCGCGACGCTGAACGCTCGGCCCCCCTGGAATCAGTGAGCAGCGTCTACACGATCTGTTATACGCTCTAACCTCGCTGGCGCTGCCATCCTCGTCAGGCCGGCTAGTCGATGGAGGTGCACACATGACCCGCATGACTCCCAGCGAGGCGTTCGTGGAGACGATGGTGGCCCACGGCGTCGACACCATCTTCGGCATCATGGGCAGCGCCTTCATGGACGCCATGGACATCTTCGAGCCGGCCGGCATCGAACTCGTGCCGGTGGTCCATGAGCAGGGCGCGGCCCACATGGCCGACGGGTTCTCTCGGGTGTCGGGCCGCCATGGGGTGGTCATCGGACAGAACGGCCCGGGCATCTCCAACTGCGTGACCGCCGTCGCGGCCGCCTTCTGGGCCCACAGCCCGGTGGTGGTCGTCACCCCCGAGGCCGGGACTATGGGCATTGGCCTGGGCGGCTTCCAGGAGGCCAACCAGCTGCCGATGTTCGAGGAGTTCACCAAGTACC
>VXNG01000275.1 GCA_009840695.1 Acidimicrobiaceae bacterium | reverse complement strand
GGGCGGCTCCATCGTGAATACCGCCTCGATGGCGGGGGTGGTGGGCTTCCCGGGCATCAGTGCCTATGGCGCCTCCAAGTGGGGGGTGGTGGGGTTCACCCGGCACACGGCGATCGAACTGGGGCCCTCCGGGATCCGGGTCAACTGCGTCTGCCCTACCAACGTGGAGACGCCCATGGTGGACGGTGCCGCCGACCACTGGGCCAAGCGGGCCATGGCGCTGGCGCATCAGGACAACCACCGGTCGGCTATGCCGGCCGATGTCGCCGCAGCTGTCCACTTCTTGGCCTCCGACGACGCCGCCATGGTCAACGGGCACGCGCTCTGGGTCGACGGCGGGCTTGGCGCCGGCCTGAGCGCCGATCTGATCGAGGCCGCCATCGGCGAGCCAATCCGCGAGGGTCAGGGCTTCATCGAGTGACCGGGAGTGATCACGCTATGGATCCGAGCCTTAAGCGACTGGTGGACATCGAGGCCATCAAGGCGCTCAAGGCCCGCTACTGCTGGTACTGCGACGACCCCGACCAACACCACCGCTTCCCAGAGTTGTTCACCGACGATGCGGTGTTCATCGAGGAGCCCATCGACCATCTGGTGGGCCGCGACGCCATCATCGAGTGGAACGAGGAGTACTCCCGCACTTGCATCTGGTCGCGCCACTACGCGGTGACCCCGCTCATCGAAGTCGACGGCGACACCGCCTCGGGACGCTGGCAGGCGCTGCTGCTGTCGGTCCAGCTCATCGACGGCGCCGAACAGATGCTGTGGGCCTCGGGCACCTACACCGAGGAGTACCGCCGGGTCGATGGCCAGTGGCTGTTCTCGAGGGTCCACGCCGCAGCCCGCTGGATGGCCAGCTTCGACGAGGGCCTAGTCGAGCACCTCACCCTGTTCGACCAGCTCTGAGCGGCCCGGACGCCGTCCCGACTTGACGGCGGCTGCTACACGGTGCGAGTCACTGTGCCTTCCTCACGGCATGCCTAGCGCGTCCAGCAGCCAGTTCTGGGTCTGCCACACCGATAGCTCGAGATGCGACAGCCGGGCCGGGCGGGCCGACGCTGACCTGAGGCCGGCATAGGACCGGCGGCACATCTCAGCGTCCTGCTCCCAAACCGATCGCCCCAGCTCGAGCTGAGCCTCCCGGATCTCCTCGATGTGCTCGGACTCGGCCAACTCGGGCTCCACCAGCAGAAACAGCTCGATGTCGAGTTCGTCGACCCGCCGGGTCGGCCTCACGTGCAGCCACGCTGCCATGTCGGGGAACGTGAAGAAGCACAGCAGCGGGAAGACCACGCCGGCTGCCGAGTAGGTGGTCTGATTGGTGTCGAGCGTCGAGATGGGCCGGTCGATGGTGGCCTGGTACTCCGGGGTGTTCCCGATGCGGGCGTAGCACCAAGGCTCGCCGCCGTTGTCGAGCGGCTCGGTCAGAGACGCCGGCGTCATCTGCTCCAGCGAGTCAGGGTGCACGCTGGTGACGTGATAGTTCTCAGCCCAGTTGTCGACCATCGCGTTCCAGCTCCAGTCGGCCGTCTCGGAGAGCGTGGCTGAGACGACGAGCTCGTCGAGGCGCCAGCTGGACACCATGGCATCGAGGCCTGCGATCTGGGGAGCGAGCGGCTCGATACCCGGGTCGAATGTCATGAACACGAACCCGTTCCAGACCTCGTGGCGGTACTCCGGCAACCGGCAGCCGGACTTGTCGAAGTCGACCCTGTCCATGCGGGGCGCGCCCGACAGGCGCCCGTCGAGGCTGTAGGTCCACAGGTGGTAGGGGCACTGCAGCGCCGGGGCGGACCCGCGGCCCTCCACGATGCTCGCCCACCGGTGCCGGCACACGTTCGACAGCACATGCATCTCGCCGTCGCGGTCGACCGTGGCGACGATCGGCTCGCCCGCCATCTCCAGAGCCACGTAGTCGCCAGGGTGGGCCAGCTGTGACACGTGGGCGACGGGCAGCCAGGAGTGCCGGAACACCCGGTCGACGATCTCGTCGTAGACGGCCTGGTCGGTGTAGAAGGACGGGGGCAGCGTGGTGGCGGTGGCGATCGGCTCCCGGGCGGCGGCCAGATCGGCAGGGCTGACGTCGATTGCGGTCATCCGGGCAGCTGCTCCTTAGTTCGTGGTCGGTGGCAGCGAGTACCTAGATTGCGGGCGTGGGCGTAGCGAATGTAGTTGTCACGGGGGCTGCCCAGGGCATTGGACGGGCAGTGGCCGAGACGCTGGCCCGACGGCCCGGCACGTCACTCCTGCTGGCCGACATCCAGTCCGAGAAGGTTGCAGACGTGGCGGGCCACATCGGCGTCCAGTCGGTGGCCGTTGACATTGCCGATCCCGATTCCTGCCGGGCCATGGTCGCCGCCGCGGTGGAGAACCTCGGCGGCCTTGACGCGGTGGTTCAGGTGGCGGGGCTCGACGCTCCACCGGGCACGGCGCTGACCACCGGCGACGACCTGTGGCGGCGCGTGATCGATGTCGATCTGTCGGGGCCGTGGTGGGTAGCCAAGGCTGCCGCCGACCACATGGTGGGCCACGGGGGTGGCCGGATCGTGATCATCAGCTCAGCGTCCGCTTACGTGGCCTCCGACGGGACTACGCCGGCCTACCACGCGGCCAAGGCGGGACTGCATGGGCTGGTGGTGGCCCTGGCCCAGCAGTTGGAGGCTCGCGGCATTCTCGTCAATGCCATCGCCCCCGGTGCCATCGGAACGGGGCAGCCCATGACCAGGGAGGAGATCGACCAGATCGAGGCGATGTTCCCCCTCGGCATCGTCGGGCCGCAGCCGGTGGCCGACATGGTTGAATACCTGCTCGGCCCGGGCGGCGACTGGATCTCCGGTGCGGTTCTCAACGTGTCGGGCGGCATGCACAAGGGGCGCTGACGTGGCCGGGCCCCTGGTCATCGACTCTCATGCCCATGCCTTCGATACCGCCGACGATGCTCGGACGCTGGTCGACGGCTATGCCCCTGCAGAGTACGGGGCTCCGCCCGGCGTGATCGATCCACCGGCCCAGCCGGGAACGATCGACGGGCTGCTTGACGCGATGGGCTCCGCGGGGGTGTCCCGGGCGATCCTGTTGCACACCTGGCTCGGCGGCTTGGAGCGCATGGCTCATCCCGACGCCAGCGAGGAGCAGCACGCGGCCAAGCTCGCCGCCCAGAACCGCCAGGTCTGCGCCACCGCCAGCGCGCGGCCGGAACTCATCGCGTTCGTGGGCGTGGACATGCACCGCACCGACCCGGTCGGGCTCCATGGCGAGTTGGAGGAACTCAAGGGCCTTGGCGCTTGCGGCGTGAAGATCCACCCCAGCATCGAGCGCATCGCGGTAGACGACCCCCGAGTGGCCCACATCTGGCAGGCCTGCGCCGATCTCGACCTGCCGGTCGTGGCCCACGGTGGCCGGACCCACGACAGCCGGGTCCATCACGGCGAGCCCCGCCGTTTCGCCGGAGTGCTCCAGAACCATCCCACGCTGCGGACCGTGGTCGCTCATCTGGGCGGCGCCGAGTGGCGAACCGCCCCCGAGCTTGCCGAGACCTGCCCCAACGTTGCTTTCGACCTGTGCGAGATCATCCAGTACGCCGGCGCGCCCAACGCGCCCACCCTGGCCGACCTGGGTCGGCTCATTGCCAGCATCGGCAGCCACCGGGTGCTGTTCGGCACCGACTTCCCCTGGTACGGGCTCGATGACACCATCGAGCGGGTCATGTCCATCCCCGGTCTCGCTGACGAGGAGAGGGCGGCAATCCTAGGTCGCAATGCCGAAGCGTTCCTGCGTCTAGCCGCCTAGATGACAAGCTCCGAGACAGAGAGCTCGATGTGGGGGTAGCTATCCGGTCCTGCCGAGGAAGCGGTCGAGGACGTTGCGGGTGATGGTCTCGATCTGAGCGTCGCCCTCAGCCAGGGCGTAGCACCACTCAGTGGTTCCTGCGCAGAAGACCTCGCCGTCACCCTTGGCCATGGCGGTGATCACTGCGCTGCCGTAGCGGATGCGGTCGCGGTGCTCCGGGGTGTCCTCGGCGAAGAGGGCCTCGGCCGCGAAGGCCAGATCGCCGTCGGCGATCGAGATCAGGTTCCCGGCCTGGCCGTGGTCCTCCTCCTCCAACGTCACCGGGGTGAGAGCCAGGATCTCAAGGCTGTCAGGGGCGCCGTCGGAGCCCGTGGGGTAGGGGAGCCCCGAGCGGAACGTGTAGTCGACGCCGTCGGTCTCGTAGCCGACGACGGGCACATCGCCGCCCAGGATGTCGCCGTAATAGACGTCGGCTCCGGCGAAGGCCCAGTGGCCCGGCCGGTACACGATGAACCCGCCAGCGCCTCTTGGCGACAGGCCGCCGATCCGGGAGTACACGCCCCGGAAGCCGTTGGCTCCGAAGGTGGTGACCGGAGGCCGGTCGATGTAGTGAGCCTCGAACGCGCCGGTGCGGCGGTCGAAGTCGTCGCTGTGGCGCTCGGGGTCGGCGTGGGCCGCGTACTTGTGGCACACCTGGGCGCGGAGGCCGTCCTCCATGCGCACCTGCCACACGATGTTGCCGCCCAGTCGGGCGTAGCGGCCCCCGCCTTCGATGAACTGGTCCAGGACTGCACGGCCCCCGGCCGTCCAGTACTCGTCGTGGCCGGTGGTGACCACCGCCCGGTAGCCGTCGAGCACACCGGGGTCGCGGTCGAGGTCCCATTGCGACAGCAGCTCAGGCTCGTATCCGTTGGCCTCCAGCCAGCGGAAAGTCAGGGCGTCGTAGCGGGCCCAGCCGGCGGCCACCGTCCACACGGAGTAGCCGTTGCTG
>VXNG01000177.1 GCA_009840695.1 Acidimicrobiaceae bacterium | reverse complement strand
CATCCGCGCCATGCCCACCAGGCTCTTGGACTTGTTGCGGAACAGCCCGATGGTGTTGATGTAGGGCTGGACGTCCTCCGGCTCGGCCTCGGCCAGGGTCTCGGCGTCCGGGTAACGGGCGAAAAGGGCGGGCGTGGCCTTGTTGACACCCACATCGGTGGCTTGCGCGGACAGGATGGTGGCCACCAGCAGCTCGAAGGCGTTGCCGTGATCGAGTTCGCACACTGCGTCCGGATACTCCGAGGCCAGGCGTTCGTGGGCACGGCGGGCGCGGCCTTTGGGGGTACGGGGACGGGCCATCTCCGGGAAGGTAGCGCAGTACCATCGACTTGGTGCGCTACGAGGTCAATGGACCGGCGACGGCTGGCGGTGAGACGCAGATTGTGGTGCTCGAAGGGCGGGTGTCAGGCGAGACGGAGGGCATCCTGGCCGAGGCGATGGCCGGGTTGGACGACAGCGCCGCGGCCCAGCTCTGGATCAGGGAGGTTGCGCCCGGCGATGACGCCGCGGCGCGCCGCGTGGGCTTCGAGCCCTACCGCGACCTGTGGCAGCTGCGCTGCGAGCTGCCGTCCGAGCCGTCGGGGCTGCCGACCAGGGCCTTCGGGCTGGACGACCTCGATGAGTTCGTGGCGGTGAACAACCGGGCCTTCCACTGGCATCCCGAACAGGGCGGGCTGACCGCCGCGGACGTCAGCGGCAGGATGGCTGAGCCGTGGTTCGACGCCGAAGGCTTCCGCCTGCACCACCGTGAGGGCCGGCTGGCCGGGTTCTGCTGGACCAAGGTCCACGCTGACCATGACCCCCCGCTGGGTGAGATCTACGTGATTGCGGTCGACCCCGACTTTGCTGGCCGGGGCCTGGGCCGGCCCATGACCCTGGCCGGCCTGGAATGGCTCGCCGCCCGCGGGCTGACCGTCGGAATGCTCTACGTGGAGTCCGACAACCATCCCGCCAACGCCGTCTACCGCCGCATCGGCTTCGAGCATCACCACACCGACCGCGCCTATCGCCGTCCACTGGGCTAGCGAGCCTGCATACTGGGGACATGGAGAAGCGGGTCTGGGTCAACCCCCGGCAGCCTCAGACGCTGTACATCGCACAGCTGCTGATGTACTTCCAGGGCGGCTTCTCGCTCCTGTTCGCGCTGCTCGGCGCCCGGTCGTTCGGGATCTACACGCTGACGATCGCGGTGGGCAAGCTGATGGCCGCCTTCGGCATCGCCAACGAGAGACGGTGGGGCTACAGGCTCGGCGTGGTCGTGGCCGTGATACCCGTCGCGCTGTTGCTGCTGCTGGCCGTGACCGACACCCCGCGCTGGCTGTGGGCCGATGGGATCGGCCTGCTGTTCGACATTGCGTTGATTGCTTTGCTGTTGTACCCCACCAGCCGCGACTACCAGCGGTACTGGCCCAAGCAACAGCGCCGACCGCGCCGCGGGTGAGCGAACTGCCCACCGGCCCGGACAAGCGCCGGGCCGTGCGCGAGATGTTCGACACCATCGCGCCCCGCTACGACTTGGTGAACCGCATCATGACCTTGCGGCTCGACGTGGCCTGGCGGCGCCGGACTGTTAGCGAGCTCGCCCTGCCTGCCGGATCGCTGGTGGCCGATCTGGCCTGCGGCACCGGAGACCTGTGCCGGGAACTCGCCCGGCTCGGCCATCATCGGATCGGCTTCGACTTCTCGATGGGAATGCTCCGGGCCGCCTCAGCGAGCGACGGCGCCGCTCCGCTGGTCAACGCCGACGTGCTGGCGCTGCCGGTTTCGGACGGCGCGCTCGACGGCGCGACCTGCGGATTCGCCCTGCGCAACCTGACGGCGGTGCCGCCGCTGTTCGTCGAGCTGGCCCGGGTGCTGCGATCTGGCGGTCGCATCGGACTGCTGGAGGTCGACTCCCCCACCAATCCCGTCCTGCGCTGGGGACACGGCCTCTACTTCGGCCGGGTCGTGCCCCTGATCGGCGCGGCTCTGTCGGACCGGGACGCCTACCGGTACCTGCCCGAATCGGTCGCCTACCTGCCACGGCCGGAGGAACTGATCGACGGGCTGCGGTCCGCCGGCTTCGTTGACGTGGGCCGCCACAAGCTCAGCGCGGGCATCGCCCAGCTCATTACTGCCACCCGCGGCTGACCCGGCGGCTGTCCCCAAGTTGATGTCGACAATCGGCCTCCAGCGGCCGTTTCGTCATCAATCTCGCCGGGGCGCCTACCCGCTCGGCCGCTTGGCCAAGTCGTCCACCACTTCGGCTCCCTCGACCGCCAGCAGTGAGGCGGGCGGGCACAGGATCTTGCAGTCCCGCGAACCTCCGCCCACGATCACCTGGTCGCATTCCATGACCCGGGCGTCGATCCACACCGGCAGCCCGGCTGGCAGCCCGAACGGGGTTACCCCGCCGATCATCATGCCGGTGCGCTCCACCGTGGAGTCCGCGTCGGCGAAGGAGGCCTTGCGGGTGCCGAGCCGGCGGCGCACCACCCCGTTCACGTCCAGTCTCGTGGAGGCCAGAACGACACAGCACGCCATGGGCCGCTCGGCCGACTTGCCGACCACGCAGATGGCGTTGGCCGACGCGTCCATCGAATATCCGTAACGCTCGCAGAACCGGGCGGTGTCCGCGAAGTCGGGGTCGCACTCCACCACTTCGTAGGGCACGCCCAGCGCATCGAGATGACCGATCACTGCTTTCCGGCTCATGGCCGACAGTCTGCTCAAACGATCACCGTGACGCCTACCGCCATCTTCGGGAATCTGCTCAACCAGTAAGGGCTATGCCCACCGCCATGGCCAGGCCCGAGGCGAGCTGGACCCGGGCGGTCGCCCCCAGGACCGGGATCAGCTCGAAGCCGGAAGCTCCCCGTAGGACGCGGCGCACAGCGCCCACCGCGAAGGGGGCGCCGACCACCGCGGCGGCCGCGGCCCGGCCCGTGACCGAGGCGACCAGGGCCGCCGCGTAGGAGCCTTCCAGCACAGCCATGTACATGAGACGGGTGCGCCGCTCGCCCAGTCGAACGGCCAGGGTTCGCTTGCCCGCGGCGGCGTCGCCGTCGATATCGCGCAGGTTGTTGGCCATAAGCAGCGCTACCGCCCACAATCCGACCGGCACACCGCACAGCACCGCGAACCAGTCGAGCCGCTCCAACAGCACATAGGTCGTGCCCGCGGTGGCCACCAGCCCGAAGAAGACGAACACGAACACCTCGCCCAGCCCCATATAGCCGTACGGCTTGGGTCCGCCGGTGTAGGCCCATCCCGCCACCAGGCACACTGCCCCCGCGGCGAGCAGCTCCCAGCCCGCCACCGCCGCCAGCACCGCGCCGGCCGCTGCGGCCACTGCAAGGGCGGAGAACGCGGCCCATTTGACCCGTCGGGCCTCGACCAGCCCGGAGCCCACCAGCCGGCGGGGGCCGATCCTGGTGGAGTCGTCCGTGCCCCGGACGCCGTCGGAGTAGTCGTTGGCGAAGTTGACGCCCACCTGCAGCGCCATGGCCACCAGCAGCGCCACTGGTGCCCGCCACCACGCGGTCTCCGACCCTTCCCCCACCGCCACTGCCGTTCCGGTCGCCACCGGCACCAGCCCGGCGCTGAGGGTGCGGGGGCGGGCCCCGGCCACCCAGATCCGGATCCGTGTCATGGTCGGATCTCCGGCGCTCTCCCTGCCGTTCTCTCCCTGCCGTCCTCTGCTGCCCATTAGGAGCCCAAAAAGAGAATGAGAGAGAGCCGTCAGGGTGCCACGTACTTGTAGCCGAGACCCCTGATGGTGACGATGCGCTCGGGTTCGGCCGGGTCGCTCTCGATGCGGGACCGGAGCCGCTTGATGTGCACATCGAGGGTCTTGGTGCTGCCCACGTAGTCGAACCCCCAGACCCTGTCGATGAGGGTCTGGCGGCTGACCACGAACCCGGCGTTCTCCATGAGCAGGGCAAGCACCTCGAACTCCTTGAGCGGGATGCGTTCCAGCTTGCCGCCGATGGTCACCTCGTGACGGTCCCGGTCCAGAGCGACGTCGCCGACCTGCAGTTCGGCCGTGCCGTTGAAGGAGTTGACCGGACGGGCCCGGCTGCGGCGCATCACGGTTCGCATCCGGGCCACCAGCTCGCGCACCCGGTACGGCTTGGCCACGTAGTCGTCCGCGCCGACCTCCAGTCCGACGACGGTGTCGATCTCCTCCTGCCGGGCCGAGACCATGATCACCGGCGTGTCGGCGATGGAGCGGATGCGGCGACACACATCGATCCCCGACAGACGGGGCAGCATCACGTCGAGCAGCACTATCTCGGGATCGAGAGCCTCGAACATGGCCAGGGCCTCTTCACCGTCGGCGGCCACGTCGACGATGAATCCCTCGGCCCCCAACGCCACCTGCAGGCCTTCCCGATACGAGGGCTCGTCGTCGACTACCAGTACCCGGACTCCAGCGCTCACCTGTGCCAGTCTGCCCCACCGGCGCCCCCAACGCTCATGCTGGGATCCAACTGACGGCGTTCCCGCTCTTGTTCGCTGCGCTCACGGGTCGCTCGGGCCCGCGCCTCGCCCGCTCGGCCTCCTAGGCTCGCGGCATGAACCGGCTCGGCGGCGAGACCAGCCCGTACCTGCGCCAGCATCGCGACAACCCGGTGGACTGGTACCCGTGGGGGCCGGAGGCCTTCGCCGCGGCCGCCGAGCGGGACCGCCCGGTGCTGCTCTCGGTGGGCTACTCCAGCTGTCACTGGTGCCATGTGATGGCCCACGAGTCGTTCGAGGATCCCGAGACTGCGGCGGTGATGAACCGGCTGTTCGTCAACGTCAAGGTCGACCGGGAGGAGCGT
>VXNG01000182.1:1650-4821 GCA_009840695.1 Acidimicrobiaceae bacterium | reverse complement strand
ATCTGGATCGCGTTGTTCAGCGCTCTGGGCAGCTGACGCGCCGGAGTACGAGACTCTACGGGCCCTGCTGGGCGGCACGCTTCAGGTGCCACAAGTCGCCGGCCGTCTGAATGATGATGTCCCTGAGGTTGCGGCAGGTGGCCGCGCGGGTGGCCGCGAAGGTTCGGGAGTCCAGCCGCTCGGCAAGGTCGGTGGCCGCCTCGCACGCCTGCTCGACCACGTCCCGGGTCGTCACGTAGTCGAGGTAGCCGACCTCCACCGCCTCCGCGGGGGAATAGAGCTGCGAGAAGCTGCAGGCCATCACAAAATGCCGGGGTGACAACCTGGCTCGGGCCAGCTCGATCACCAGCTTCGGCACGGGAAGGCCCTGCGACACCCAGTCCATGCCGATCTTGAAGTCGCCGGCCGCGCCGATGCGGATGTCGTAGCAGAGCAGGGAGGCGGCGGCCACCCCCAGAGAGTGGCCGGTGCATGCCAGCACGATCGGGCGGGGGCATTCCAGGGCCCGCAGGTAAAGCTCGATGCCCGCGTGCAGCAGATCGCTCGCCTCGCCGCCGCGGGACCGCAGAGTCTCGAAGTCCAAGCCGGCGGAGTGGTATCCCGGACGGCCCGCGACGACGATCGCCCCGGCTTGGTCCTGGACCTCGATCAGGCTCGCCGACAGGGCTTCGATGAGTTGAAGGGTGAGCATATTCTGCGCTCCGTCGTCAACAGTCACGAGCGCCACGGAGTCGCGCATGTTGATCGTCACGCTTGGTCGGCTCACATTGCCTGCTTCCACGATGGGCGGTCGCCCAAGATACCTTCATGGAGGCACTGAGCCCGAGCATCGACTGATGAAGGCCTCGAGGATCCTCCACGAGATCGGTGGGACTGCCGGACACGCACCCC
The DNA here is from genome assembly GCA_009840695.1 of Acidimicrobiaceae bacterium. Next base: position 3,930 of record VXNG01000182.1, on the reverse strand, counting down.
TGGGAGGCCTGTTCGCGAGCGCTGCTAGCGGGCTGGGACCAGGCCGCGGGTGGCGGCCATGGAGACCGCCACCACAGCCGCGCCGGCTATCAGGTAGGGCCCCAGCGGGCGGCTGGCCCCCATGCCGTGGCGGGCGATCACGACCAGGGCCTCGGGCAGGGCCAGCGCGAACCCCGCCGCCAGGCCGACCAGCGCGGGCTGCCAGCCCCACCACCCGCACATCAAGCCATTGAGCACGCTGAGCCGGACGTCGCCGAAGCCCATCGATGGGGGATGGGCGAAATGGACGGCCGCCAGGATCGCCCCGCACACCGCCGCGCCCACAGCGGCCCCGATCAGGCCGGCGGGGTCGGCCTCGATCAGCGACGCGGCCGCGAAGAGCACCCACAGCGCCCCGGCGGTAGGCCAGATGACGCGTGTGGGCAGCAGGCCGGTGCGGAGGTCGGTCACCGCCAGCCACACTCCCGCGGCCGCCCAGGCCGCGGCCCCGACCGCGACCAGAGCCGCTGAGACGCTCACCGACCGGACGCTACCTCATGGGCGGTCGTCCACCCGGCCACGGGAGCGGCCGGGATCGGCGGAGCGCCGCTCCGTTGCTGCCGTGGAGGGAGGGCACGGGGGGTATAGTCGGTCACCGTCATCGACCGTGCCGGTGAGTGTCGCGGTCACGCCGAGACGTGGAGCCATGACGTGACAAACTCTCCCCCCCCGAGCGGTCGGCCCGCCGCGGTGACGCCCGACCGGAAGCGGCAGGTCGCCGTTCCCGGCTCACCGGCCAAGCAGCGGCGCGGCGGGCTGCTGGTGCTGGGGCTGGTGCTGGTGCTCGGCGCCGGGGCCGGCTTCTGGTTCGTCCTCCAGAGCGTCGATCAGCGAGCCGAGTACCTGGTGGCGGCCCGGACCATCGAGCGCTGGGAGGTTGCGCAGCCGGCGGACTTCGCCGTCGTCGAGGCCGACGTGGGCACCGCGTCGGCGCTCACCGCCGACCGGAGCGGCGCGGTGGTGGGCAAGTGGGCGACCGGCCGGATACCGGCGGGGACGCTCGTCACCGAGGGCCTGTTCGAGACGCCGCCGCTGTCCGGCGAGGACGAGGCGGGCAGGGTGCTGATCCAGCTGAGCCTTCCGTCGGGGGATGCGCCCTTCGGCACCCTCGACACCGGCGACACGGTTGCGCTCCTCGGCAGGGAGGCCGAGGGTCCTGGCGGCGAGGCGGGCGCCCTGGCCCTCATCGGGGTGCTCCAGCTGGAGTTCGTGCAGGGCGACAACCTCTTCTACGTGGTCGCTCCCGAGGAGGCGCTCGCCCTCAAGAGCACCGTCGACCGCTACTCGGCGGCGTCGGACCGCACGATGCTCAAGCTCGGCCTCGGCCTCACGGTGGAGGATCTGACCGCCGCGTTGAACGCGCGGGCTGCTAGCGTTCCGGCGTCCATAGCAGGGACTTCGGCAGAAGCGGGAACGGGCGCGGAGCCCTTCGGAGGCCAGTGATCACCATCGGCTCGCAACACGACGACCGAGCGCCGCGGGTCCCATGCTGACGATCTACAGCACCAAGGGCTCGCCGGGCGCCTCGACCTCGGCCATGCACCTGGCGGCCCTGTGGGCCTCGGAGGGCCGGGAGGTGCTGCTCATCGAGGCCGACCCGGCCGGCGGCTCGATCAGCCACAACCTCGGCATCCAGTTCACGCCCGGGACGGCGTCGTTCGTGGCGTCAGGCCAGACGATGCAGAGCAACCATCTCATCGCCCACGCTCAGGACGTGCTGTTCGCGAACCTGCACGTCATGCCGGCGCCGGCCAGCCCCACCGGTGCCCGGGGCATCTTCCAGGTGCTCTCCGACCTCTCCGATGAGCTCCGCTCGATCTCCGAGAACGAGATGGCCGTGATAATCGACGGCGGGGTGATCAGCCCCGAGACTGCGGCCTCAGGGCTGACGACCTCAGCGGCCGGGGTGGTGGCGGTGTGCCGCGGCGACAGCCCGCTGGACGACCTCCAGCACCTCACCGACGCGCTGGCCGCCAGTCCCGGCGGCAGCGAGGCGCCGGCGGGGTGCGCGGTGACCGTCGGCGATTCGTCCATGAGCGCCGAGGAGTGGCAGCAGAGCAGCGGCCTGACCTTCAGCGGCTCGATCGCGACACTGCCGGAGGCGGCCTCCGACCTGACGACCTTCCTGAACCGCACGAAGCGCAGGAACCGGAAGTGGCTCGCCAGCCTGGAGCAGCTCGCGGAGGCCCTCTACCCGTACGCGCAGCCGCCGTTGTCGAGCCGGCCCCGCCGCACCGGCAC
>VXNG01000182.1:0-1550 GCA_009840695.1 Acidimicrobiaceae bacterium | reverse complement strand
CCGGGTCGTTCCGTGACTGGGCCGCCAGGCTGCACGGCTCGAAGGCCGGCGGCAGCGCCGCCCAGAACACGGGCGTGTGAGCTCGCCCGGTCGAGAGGCCATGTCTGAGACGACTCCGGGTGTAGCGCTCTTCCAGCAGTCGCACGAGCGGCTGCTGCAGCAGTTCTTGGAGCTGGAGCGCCAACAGCTGCCTCCCGAGGTGATCGACCAGCAGCTCATGGACGTCGCCCAGGGCATCATCCAAGACCACAACACCACGGCGGTCATCGCTGGTGAGCCGCGGCTGACCGTCGAGGAGGAGCGGGAGTTCCGTTCCGCCGTCCGGGGCCTTATGGGCGGAGGCGCGCTGGTGCCCCTGCTGGAGCGAGAGGACGTCGAGAACATCCACGTCCTCGGCCACGACAAGGTGATCCTGTCGCTGGCCAACGGGGACCGGATCATGGCCCCGCCGCTGGCCGCCAGCGAAGAGGAGTTGGTGATGATGGTCCGCCACCTTGCGGCGACCGCGGGCCACACCTCCCGGCGCTTCGACACCGCCGCTCCGATCCTGGACCTGAGGCTGGCGTCGGGGCACCGGCTCTTCGCGGTGACCGCGGTGGCCGAACGGACCTCGATGGTCATCCGGCGCCACCGCATGCTCACGTCGTCGCTGGACAAGCTCGAGGAGCTCGGCACGATCACGCAGCAGATGAAGCCGGTGCTGCGGGCCGCGGTGCGCCCGCCCGCGCCGGCCAACATGCTGGTGGTGGGCGGCACCGGCGCGGGCAAGACGACCCTGCTGCGGGGCCTGCTGTCGGAGGTGCCCCAGTCGGATCTGGTGGTGACCATCGAGGACACCCTGGAGCTGCATCTGAGGTCGTCGGGCCTGCACGATCGCACGCTGGCGCTGGAGACCCGCACCTCCAACACGGAGGGAACCGGCGAGATCACGATGTACGACCTGTGCAAGGCCGCGCTGCGGATGTCTCCGGACCGGGTGATCGTGGGCGAGGTGCGTGGCGGCGAGGTGATGCAGCTGCTCCAGTCCATGGGCATCGGCAACGACGGATCCATAGGCACCATCCACGCCGGCAACACCAAGGCCGCCATCAACAAGATGCTCATCTATGCGCAGCGCTCGCCGGACTCCCCGACGCCGGACTCGGTGCTCCGCGAGATCGCGCAGGTGCTGCACCTGCTGGTGTACATCAAGAAGCTGCCCGACGGGCGCCGGGCGGTGACGTCGATACTGGAGATCACCGGCTTCGCCAACGGGGAGGTGCAGACTTCGGAGGTGTTCGCGCCCGGCCCCAACGGTGTGGGCGTGTACGCGAGGCGCTTCGACCCCGACGGCGAGGCGTTGGCTCGACTCGAGGCGGCCGGCTTCGATCCCGACGAACTGGGCGAGCCGGTGCCTGTGGAGACCGGACAGCCGCAGCCGGCCCAGTCGCCGCAGCCGGGCCGGCCGCCGCAGCCAGGTCCCGTGCCGTCGCATTCCCAGCCGCCTCGCCATCCCGGCCACCCGCAACCGGTCCATGCCCTGTCTCGTATAGACGTCTCCGAGCCCACGA
>VXNG01000139.1 GCA_009840695.1 Acidimicrobiaceae bacterium | reverse complement strand
TGCAGGGCTTGGGGTTGTCGCCGGTGGTGTCGTCGGGGAACAGGGGCGGGTCGACCCGGCGGACCGGATGGCCCCAGCGCTCGGCGGGGAGCATCTCGAGGGTGAAGCAGCAGTGGGCGCAGTAGTAGCAGACGCCCTTGCTGTTCCAGGACCAGTCGTACGCCTCGCTGGTGACGCCGAAGCGGACCGCCCGGTCCGGATTGGGGGGTGAGTCCTCCACGTCGACCCCGCGCACCTGGCGGCCCCCCGAGCCGCACGGATCGAACTGGAACACCCAGCGGTCCTCGTGCTCGGTGCAGTCGATGTCGCCCATGCGGTCGGGGCCCACGAGGTGGCTGCGCATCGCCTCGAAGGAGGTGTAAAGGTTGCGGAACACGGTGTCCTCGTAGTCCTGGTGGCGCAGGTCGTAGACCATGTAGCGCTCCTGGATGTAGGGCTCCAGGGCGTGGCGGTAGGCGTCCTCCAGCGCCGCCTCACCGAACCGCTCGGCTACCAGCGTCATGACCCCCGACAGGAAGTCCGCCCAGCGGTCGTGCAGGCGACGCCACGCCACCCGGATGGCTTCGAAGTCCGCCAGTGCCTGGGTGGTGCCGATCAACTCGGCCCGCACGGCGTGCGTGAGACGGCCGGCCTGCGCCCCCAACTCCAGCCACAGGGCGTCACCGTCGAACGGCGTGCCGTCGAGCATCGCCAGTTCGGTGCGCAGGTCCTCGACGGCCGCCGCCAGCTCCGCCTCGCCGTAGCCCGCCTGCTCCAGCCACTCCAGGAATCCCGGCGTCCAGGTGTCGTAGACGAACTGGACGACTTTGGCCTCCTCCATGAAGTAGTCGATGAGCTGCGCCGCCACCTCGCTGCGCCCCTCTCGGATCGCCTCGTTGACCTTGGTGACGGTGCTGACCGCCTGATCCGCCCAATCACCCGTGCGCACGCGTTTGCCGATGTCATCCGACCACGTGAGATGTGTCATGGCTTCCCCTTCCTGAGGGCGCGCAGCCTAACTCGCGGGCATCGCGGAGGTGCCGGATTCAAATGTGCTCGGCCGCCAGCGCCACGGAGCCGGGGACGCGGTCCGGTGGGTGACCGCAGCGGCGGCAGTCCGCCCGTCGGTCGTACCTCTGCCATAGGGTGCACGCGTCGCCGCCCCCGATCCCGATCGAGGTACCGCGTGATCAAGTACATCGGCTCGAAGAGGCGTCTCGTACCCGTCCTGGGCGACCTGTTTGCCGTCTCGGCCGCCCGCACGGCTCTCGACCTGTTCACCGGCACCACGCGGGTAGCTCAGGAGTTCAAGCGGCGCGGCGCCGTCGTCACAGCCGTCGATACCGCCCGCTACTCCGAGATCTTCGCGAAGTGCTGGATCGAGACCCCTGCCGACGACATTTCCCCCGCGGAGTTGGCCGCGGCCCTCACCCATCTCGCCGGTGTGCCCCCGGCGCGGGGCTACGTCACCGAGACCTTCTGCGAACGATCCCGGTTCTTCCAACCGCACAACGGCGCCCGGATCGATGCGATCCGCAACGCCATCGAAGCCGAATACGCCGGCAGTGCCCTCTACCCGATCCTGCTGACCAGCCTGATCCTGGCCGCCGACCGGGTGGACTCCACGACCGGGCTCCAGATGGCCTACCTGAAGGACTGGGCGCCCCGCTCGTACAACGACCTCGAACTCCGCCCGCCGGAGTTGATTCCCGGTGCCGGCACGGCGATCCGCGGTGATGCCACCGAACTTGCCGCACAACTCGGGCCGTTCGACTTCGCCTACCTCGATCCGCCGTACAACCAGCACCGCTACTTCACCAACTATCACGTCTTCGAGACCCTCGTCGCCTGGGACGAACCCGAGGTCTACGGCGTCGCCTGCAAGCGGATCGACAGCCGCGACCCGTCCACCAAGAGTGTCTTCAACCAGAAACGCAACATGCCCGACGCGCTTTGCTCGACGATCAAGGCGCTCGACGCCGAGGTGCTCGTAGTCTCCTACAACAACGAGGCCTGGATCTCGCTGGACGAGCTCTGCGAGATGTGCTCTCACCATGAATGCGTGATTCCGCTCAGCTTTGACTCAAAGAGATACGTCGGTGCCCAGATTGGCATCCACAATCCGTCAGGTAAGAAAGTTGGCAAGGTCTCCCATCTACGAAATCTGGAATATGTGGTGGTAGCAGGCCCCAAGAGAACAGTTGAAGCGATGACCGCGCCGTACAGTCGGGCCGCCGATATACCGAGTGGTGTCGAGTCAGGCCAAGGCGTCCTGTTCTGAGAGTTCCGAGCTACCAACAATCACTAGTGGTCAAGCCATTCTGAACACCGCTCGGTAAGGAACGTGCACAGCAACTCGGGGTCATAGTCTACCCACAGAAAATACTGGTTTCGCTCAAAGTAATAGGGGAACTTCCTCGTATATCGTGGGTTCTTTGCTAGAGCTTCGCAGAACACCGTGACGACAGGATGATAGTCATATCCGAACCGTTCCTTCATCGTCTTGTAGAACTGTACAGTATGATGCTTGCAGGCTCGTTCCTCGGCGTTCCCGCGATCGCCCTGCTTTTTCACCTCAACGTATAGTCGCTTTCCGGTCGTCTTGCTCACGATGACCGCCTCCAACTCAATGCCTAGTGGCCTCGCTTGTCTCGAACTCAGATCGGGCGGCTCGGGGCCGGCAAAGAGATCTCGAAGATCCTTAGGACTGGCCTCTACGCTGTATTCGTCGCCATCGAGACACGCCCGCGCGACCTCGATGAAGTTCCTCTCCGACTCTTCGAATGTGCGATCGTGGCCGGGTTGCTTCTCCCGCCTAGACAATCTCGCGCTGTCCATTCCATTCATAAGCCTCGCATCCCTCCCGTCGCGCCGAATTCTCATCCCCACTCCGTCGACCCTCGCCCGGACGTGAGACGCTCCGGGCGAACCGAGGGAGGAGGCTATCGACGCGCTGGCTACCCCGGTGCCGGCCATGGTGCGCTCGTGGCCGGCCTGTGCAATCATGCGCGGGCACGTAGGCGCCCTGCCGGGTCGGGGCGTCGCAGGCCGGACGGGAGAACTGGAGCCATGTCGAGCAACGGCGGTGACGGGCAGCGCAGGATCGTCGTGACGGGCGCCGCGCAGGGAATCGGCCGGGGAGCGGTCGAGCGGTTCCTGAGCGAGGGCGACTCGGTGCTGGGCGTGGATCTCAACGGCGAGAAGCTGGCCGAGATCTCCCCGCTCGGCGCCGACACCCTGGTCGCTGATCTCGCCGATCCCGATCAGCGGCGGACGGTGGTCGAGGCCGCCGCGGGCTGCGACGGTCTGGTCAACGCCGCCGGGATCATCATGCTGAAGCCGATGGCCGACGTCACCGTGGAGGACTGGCGGCTGCTCGTGCAGGTGAACGTCGAGTCGATCTTCTTCCTCTGCCAGGGCATCGGGCCGACGATGCCTCCCGACAGTGCGATCGTGAACCTGTCGTCCTCCTCCGGCAAGCTCACCAGCACCACCGAGGCAGCCGTCTACGGGGCGACCAAGTGCATGATCCTGTCGGTGACCCGCTCGTTCGCCTACGAACTGGCACACGTCCCAGTACGCGTCAACGCCATCTGTCCCGGCATCGTCGACACGCCCATGCAGGTGAAGGTGCTGGCCGAGGTGGCCCCGTTGCGAGGCATGACACCGCAGGAACTCTCCGATGCCCGCGAGCAGACCGTGCCCCTCAAGCGGGGCTCCACGCCCGAGGAGATCAGCGGCCTCATCAGCTTCCTGCTGGGCCCCGAGAGCGCCTACATGACGGGTCAGTCCATCAACCACACCGGCGGAATGGTGATGTGGTAGGGGCCCCGATCGCACGAACCGAGCAATGAGACGACAAGGAGCAGCACCATGAAGATCGTCGCCATCGAGCCGATCCCGGTCACCTACCCGGAGCCCAACGACTTCAACGCCTACCGGCACCTCTGCCTCGTGAAGGTGACCGCCGACGACGGGCAGGTGGGCTGGGGCGAGTCCATCACCATGTGGCCCGAGGCCTCGATGGCCACCGCGGCGGTGATCAATGGCCTCGCGGAGCTGATCATCGGCAAGGACCCCGTGTCCAACGACGCCCTGTACCGGGCCATGAAGAACCACACGTGGTGGTACGGCTACGAGGGCGGCATCGCCTCCTACGCCATCTCGGCGCTGGACATCGCCCTCTGGGACCTGAAGGGCAAGGCACTCGGCACCAGCGTCACGAAGCTGCTGGGCGGACCGGTGCACGACCGGCTGCCCGCCATCGCCTCCTGCCACGCCCACTTCGCCGAGATCCCGGCCATGTGCGAGGAGGCGCTGGAGTGGCTGTCCACGGGCCTGCAGGGCGTGAAGACCGGCTTCGGCAAGCGGGGCGAAGCCCACTTGGGCTACGAGCACGACCGCGACGTGGAGTACGTGCGGGCCATGCGCGAGGCCATCGGGCCCGACAACCTGCTGATGATCGACATGGGCATCAAGATCCGCTGGGACGTCACCACCGCGGTGCGGCGCTGCGAGGCCTTCGACGAGTACGACCTGAACTGGATCGAGGAGCCCCTCGGGGCGTGGGATCCCGAGGGCTACCGGACGCTGCGCGACAAGACCTCCACGCTGATCGCCTACGGCGAGCGGGAGTGGACCCTGCGGGGCTTCGAGCGGCTGCTGGAAACCGGCACCGTCGACGTCATCGGCTGCGACCCCGGCCGGGCCGAGGGCATCACCGGCTTCAAGAAGATGTCCGAGCGGGTCGAGTACTACCGCCGCCAGGCCAACGCCCACGCCTGGTCCTCGGCGATCGTGAGCGCCGCCAGCCTGGCCGTCAGCTTCTCCAGCTCGGCCTGCACGCTCTTCGAGTTCAAGCCGCTGCGCAACC
>VXNG01000283.1 GCA_009840695.1 Acidimicrobiaceae bacterium | reverse complement strand
CCGCATCGGCATCACCGACTACGCGCAGGACGCCCTCGGCGATGTCGTCTACGTGGAATTGCCCCAGGTGGGGGACCGGGTCGACCAGGGAGAACCGTTCGGGGAGGTTGAGTCGACCAAGTCGGTGTCGGAGCTGTTCGCCCCGGTGAGCGGCGTGGTGAGCGAGGTCAACGACGAGTTGGCCGGCGCTCCGCAGAGGCTCAACGAGGATCCCTACGGAGATGGATGGATCTGCTCGATCGCATTCGATGACGCCGCCGAGCTCGACAGCCTGCTCGACGCCGACGGCTACAGGGATCTGATAGCGGGGTAGGGGAAGTGGCGTCCACGCCGTGCCCGGACTCCGGTCACAGCAACCGCGGCCGGGACGATGCCGGCGCGTCCGGCGACGCCACCACCGAGCACCGGGCGGTGGAGCCCGATACCTCTCCGGGAACGGTGCACGTGGACCGGTCGGCTTTCGGGCGCCATCAAGGCCTCTTCGTGGTCAATCAGGGTCCCAATGCCGGAGCCCGCTACGCGCTGGACACGGATGTGGTATCGGTAGGCCGCGATCCCCAGAGCGACATCTTCCTCGATGACGTCACGGTGTCGCGCCGTCATGCCGAAGTGGCCCGGGACGGGGCCCGGTACTCGATCCGCGACGTCGGCTCGCTGAACGGCACCTATGTCAACCGCCAACTCGTCGATGAAGGCGAGCTCAACGAGGGTGACGAAGTCCAAGTCGGCAAGTTCAAGCTCGTCTTCGTGCACGGAACGTCGCCCCGATGAGCCGCGGGTACCGATCCATCGGCGAGGTTCTCTCGCTGCTCGCGGAAGAGCACCCCGACCTGACGATCTCGAAGATCCGCTTCTTGGAGAGCCAGGGGCTGATCGCCCCGCAGCGAACCCCCTCGGGCTACCGGAAGTTCTTCGACGCCGATGTCGAGCGGCTCAATTGGGTGCTCATCCAGCAGCGCGACAACTTCCTGCCCCTCAAGGAGATCAAACGTCGACTGGCCGCGGGGGCGGTGGCGAAGACGGCCCCGAGGCGTGCCTCCGGGGAATCCGAGGCGGTGCCGGCTACGCCGTCCCTGTTCGCCGCCCGATCCCGCGACGAATCCGCCGTAGACGACATCGAGCCGCCGGCGGAGGCGGTGGATGGCTCGGTAAGCCTCACCCTGGCCCAATTGGCTCGGGCGGTCGGCGTCGACGCTGAGCACATCGCCGAACTCCAGCGGCTCGGCATCATCACCCCGGTAACGGAGCATTCCGGCGCCGAGAACGAGGCCGGACCGGTGTTCGACCACGATGCGCTGCTGATCGCGAGGACGGCCGCCGCTCTGGCCGACCACGGCATACAAGCCCGCAATCTGAGAATGTTCAAGATCGCGGCCGACCGCGAGGCCGGCGTCTACGAGCAACTGCTCGGAGCGCTGATCGCTAAAGCTGACACGGACCGGCTGGGCGCCGAGCTCGCCGAGATCGTCGAGCTGACCGAATCGCTCCGGCGGCTGCTCCTGGCGCGGGCGATGCGCCCCCATCTGGGCTGAACACGGTGCCTGCCGACTCACCGGACCGGGGCGAGCCGCGCGTGCTGTTGACCGCGGCGCAGATCGATGAGATCGTCGCCCGCCTGGCCGCCGCGATGTCGGCCCGCTACCCGGACGGAGCGGTGCTCATCGGCATACTGCGCGGCAGTGTGCCGTTCCTGGCCGACCTCGTGAGGGCCATGACCGTCCCCGTGAGCGTGGACTTCATGGCCATCACGCCCTACACCCCGGGCTCCGGACGGGTCCGTCTGCTCAAGGACCTCGATCTCGACATCGCCGGCCGCGACGCGGTGATCGTCGAGGACATCGTCGACACCGGTCTCAGCACAGCCTTCCTCCGCTCGGAACTGGAGCGGCGCCGACCCCGGTCGGTAGCGGTGTGCACGCTGCTGGACCGTCGGGTACGGCGCGTCGTCCCGGTGGAGATCGACTTCGCAGGAGCCGAAGTCTCCGACTCGTTCGTGATCGGCTTCGGGCTCGACCATGAGGGCCGCTACCGCAACCTCCGCCTCATCGCCGCCGCTGACGTCGAGTTGCTGACCGACGATCCCGACGCCTACGTTCCGATCCTCTACGGATCGAGCGATACCACAGAGGGGTAGTATTCGGGCGTGCAGCAGATGGAACTGGTCGGGGTGAGGGTGGAACTGCCGTCCAACACGCCGATCGTGCTGCTCCGGGAGATGTCCGAAACGGCTCGACTGCTGCCGATCTTCATCGGCGCTCCGGAGGCAACGGCCATCGCCATAGCCCTCGACGGGGTCACCACGCCCAGGCCCATGACCCATGACCTGCTCCGCAACGTGCTCGAGGAGCTGGCGGCCGACGTCGAGCGGGTAGTGGTGACCGAACTGCGTGACAAGACGTTCTTCGCGGAACTGCACCTGCTGCGTGACGGCGGCCGCATCGTGCTGTCGAGCCGCCCGTCGGATGCCATTGCCCTTGCGGCCCGCACCGGCACGCCGATCTTCGCAGAGGAGGCGGTGATACAGGAGGCGGGCTACACCACCGACGGTGTCGCCGTGGCGGGCCAGCAGCAGGCCGAGGAGGTCGTGGAGCAGTTCAAGGAGTTCATCGACTCCGTCTCTCCCGAGGATTTCGGCAACCAGTAGAGAGCCGGGTGCGGCCCGTGCAGGCGCCGCGACCCAACCATCGCAGACAGGCCTAGTAGGGCCAGTGGTTGACTCGCGCGCCGTGCCACCCTAGAGTTTCCACAGGTGACAGCCTCGTAATTCCGGTGCTGTCATTGCGTTCCTCGTCCGCGACAAGCAAGGAGCGGCTCATGGACTCCACGGCTCACACCATCCAGGGCTATAGCGCAAAGCAGACCGCCGACATTGTCGGCATCACCTACCGCCAGCTCGACTACTGGGCTCGCACGGATCTCGTGAAGCCCTCCAAGGCCCGGGCCACCGGCAGTGGGAGCCGCCGCCAGTACAGCTACGACGACCTGCTCCGGCTCAAGGTCATCAAGCGGCTCATCGACAACGGCATCAAGCTCGAGAAGGTACGTGACTTCTTCGACTATGTCCGCAATGAGCTTCAAGAGGACATCTCCTCGGCGAACCTCGTAATCGACGGCGCCAACGCAGCCATCGTGCGCAGCCAGGACGAGCTCATCGACGCCCTGCAGCGCGGGCAGGGAGTGCTGCCTCTTTCGAACATCGGTCGAGAAGTCGACGCGGCCATCATCGAGTTCAGGCCGTCCGCCGACGACGCAGACGAAGAGCCTTCCGACGAAGCGGGCGAGGAGTCCGCAGGCGAGTTCCACAGGGCGATCGGCGAGACCTGACCTGATGACGTTCGCCCATCCCTCCGAGCAGGCCTTCGCCAGCCTGCTCGACTCCTATGGGATCCGTTGGGAATACGAGCCCCGCATGTTCGTGCTGCAGCGCGACGCCGACGGGAACACGGCGTGCGGGTTCACCCCCGACTTCTACCTGCCCGACTTCGACATGTACGTGGAACTGACCACGCTGCGACAACGGCTGGTCAACCGCAAGAAGCAGAAGTTGCGGCTCCTGGCGGAGACTCATCCGGACGTGAGGGTGAAGCTCCTCAACCGGCGAGACATGGAGTGGATCGGCCGCAAGTACGGCCTCCCGGTCGCCGCCTAACCGGATTGGCATGGCTGACGAGCTGAGACAGTCGCCTCTGCGCGAGGTTCATGAGCAGGCCGGCGCCAAGCTGGTGCCCTTCGGCGGCTGGAACATGCCGCTTCAGTACTCCAGCGGCACGGTGGCCGAGCACATGGCGTGCCGGACGGGCGCCGCCATGTTCGACGTGTCGCATCTGGGGACGGTGCGGGTGCAGGGCAAGGCCGCCCACCGCAGCCTGCAATGGGCGCTGACCAACGACCTCGACCGCGTAGGGGTCGGATCGGCTCAGTACACCCACCTTCTGGACCCTTCCGATGCCTCCGTGCTCGACGACATCATCGTGTGGTGGATCGGCCCCGACCAGTTCGACGTGATGCCGAACGCCTCCAACACCGACCGGGTGGTCGGCGCCCTGAGAGAAGGTTCGGGCGGCCTGGACATCGCTGATGTAACCACGGACCGGGCGGTGATCGCGGTCCAGGGTCCCGAGGCCCGAGCCCGACTCGCGGCCGCCGGCGGAGAGGAGATCGCCTCGATCGGACGGTTCAAGGTCGCGTCCGCCCGTTTCGGTGAGATTCCGGTCACGGCGGCCGGCACCGGCTACACCGGAGAGGACGGCGTTGAGATGGCCGTCGGCGTCGACAACGCCCCAGCGGTATGGCAGCGCCTGGCCGACGCGGGCGTCTCGCCGGCTGGCCTGGGGGCCCGCGACACCCTGCGCCTCGAGGCGGGGCTGCCGCTGCACGGCCACGAGCTGGGTCCAGGCATCACGCCTCTGCAGGCCGGGCTGGGCTGGGTCGTTCGCTGGGACAAGGGCGACTTCAGGGGCCGGGCCGCACTGGAGGCCGAGCGCGAGACCGGACCGTGGCGGCGACTCCGAGGCCTGCTGGCAGAGAAAGGCAGGCCGCCCCGAGACGGCTGCACGGTCCGTCGAGGCAACGACGAGGTCGGAGTGGTCACCAGCGGCAACTTCTCGCCGGTGCTGGGACAGGGCATCGCCTTGGCCTTCCTGGCGCCCGAAATCGGCGTTGGTGACGAGGTAATCATCGATGTGCGGGGCCGGGACTTGCCGGCCAAGGTCGTAAAGCCTCCGTTCCACCAATAGCGGATCCTCACCAGACAAGGCCGGTCAAGCCACAGGCGCAGCCCGGTAGGTCGGTGGGTGGCGGCGAGTCAAACGACCGACGAGTAGGGCGAAGCCCGTGTCGGTCGTTTCGGCTCGACGACAGGACCCGCCGACCGGTC
>VXNG01000015.1 GCA_009840695.1 Acidimicrobiaceae bacterium | reverse complement strand
GAGGCCGGTGCGCCAGTCGTAGTTCCAGAGCCCGCCCCAGTCGCTCTGCTTCTCGTAGCAGACGACTTCAGGCGCCGACGGGCTGCCCGCCTCCGAATCGCTGGCGAAGGCGTGCAACTGTGCCAGCCCGCACGGCCCAGCACCGATGACAGCCACTCGTGTCATGATCGTGATCCCCCCTGTGATTAGGTGTGTCTATATCTACAGTAAAACCTAGCGTAGCCTCTTGGCAAGGTCAGGCGGAAAATAGCCGCTAACCGAGCACTTCGTCGAGAGCGGCCAGAACGAGCGTCACGTTGCGGTGTCGAGCGGTATGACCCATGCTGCCGATCCGCCAGCACTGGCCTGCCCAGGGACCCAGTCCTCCGCCGATCTCGATGCCGTAGCAGTCGAGCAGCATTCGACGGACGTCGGCCTCCCCCATGCCCGGCGGCAGCCGGGATTCGGGCACCCTCACTGAGGTGATCTGGGGCAGCCTGGCGCCGGCCTGGGCCGCCAGCGTGAAGCCCCTGGCCTCGAGCCCGTCCTGGAGCGCGTCGCCGCAGCTCTGGTGCCGGCGGTGGGACTCCTCGAGCCCTTCGTCGAGCACCACGCCCAGTCCGGCGTGGAGGGCGTAGATCATCGAGATGGGAGCGGTGTGGTGGTATGCCCGGGCGCCCGCTCCGTTCACGTAGTCGGCGATCATCCCCATGTCGAAGTACCACGACTGCGGCCGCCTGCGTATCCGCTCGACGGCCCGGGGCGAGACGCTGACCGGCGCCAGACCGGGAGGGATCCCGAGGCACTTCTGGGTCCCGCTGTAGGCGATGTCGACACCCCAGTCGTCGAGCCGGACGTCGATGCCGCCGAGCGAGGTGACGCAGTCGGCCAGCAGCAGGGCGTCTCCCTTGGCCGCGCCCAGCTCGGCCAGGTCGTTGCGCACCCCCGTGGAGGTCTCGGCGTGGACGACCGCGATCACGTCAGGGGCGGGGTGGGCGTCGAGGATGCGCTGCGGGTCGAGGGGTGTGCCCCAGCAGGCGTCCACCCGCAGGACGTTGGCGCCGCACCGGGCGGCGACATCGCACATGCGCTCGCCGAACACGCCGTTCACCCCCACCACGACCGCCTGACCCTCGGAGACCACGTTCACGAAGGCCGCCTCCATCCCGGCCGAGCCCGTGCCCGACACCGGGAAGGTCAGCGCGTTGTCGGTGCGGAACACGGCCCGCAGGCGGTCGCAGGTCTCGTCCAGTAAGTCGAGGAACACGCCGTCGAGATGGCCCATCACCGGCCGGGTGAAGGCCTCGATCACCTCGGGGTAGGGGTTCGATGGCCCGGGGCCCATGAGGATCCGCTCGACAGTCCGCGTCTGTGTGCCCACGACCTCTTGACCTTTCATAACAGTAGTGATATCTTCCATCACATTAGTGGTTGATCCTTGGAGATGCAAGGAGAATCCCGATTACCGGGCTGGAGGGCATCACGATGAGCCATCAACAGATCACCGAGGCGAGGCGCCGGCTGCACCGCAGCGAGCTGGCTGTGCCCGGTTCGCGGCCCGAACTGTTCGAGAAGGCGGCGGCCAGCCGGGCCGACTACGTGTTCCTCGACCTCGAGGATGCAGTGGCGCCCGACGAGAAGGAAGCGGCCCGGCGCAACGTCATCGAGGCTCTGCGCGATGTCGACTGGCGCGGTTCCAACAAGACGATCTCAGTAAGGATCAACGGGCTTGACACCCATTACATGTACCGGGACCTGATCGATGTGGTGGAGCGGGCCGGGGCGCACGTCGACACGATCCTCGTCCCCAAGGTCGGCGTGCCCGGAGACATCTACACGGTGGACGCCCTTCTCACCCAACTTGAGCAGGCAATGGGCTTGAGCGGTCGGATCGGCGTAGAGGCTCTGGTCGAGACGGCCCTGGGCATGGCCAACGTCGAAGCGGTGGCCGCGTCGAGCCCCCGTCTGGAGGCGCTCCATTTTGGAGTGGCGGACTATGCGGCTTCCTGTCGAGCTCGAACGATCACCATCGGGGGGCTCAACCCCGACTATCCGGGCGACCAGTGGCACTCGGCGCTGTCGCGCATGCTGGTGGCCTGCCGCGCCAACGGACTGCGGGCTATCGACGGTCCGTTCGGAGACTTCGGCGACCCGGACGGGTTCATCGCCGGCGCCCGCCGGGCCGCAGCCCTCGGCTACGAGGGCAAGTGGGCTATCCATCCCGCTCAGATCGATCTGGCCAACGAGGTGTTCACACCACCTGAGTCCGAGGTGGATCAGGCCCGCCGAGTGCTTCAGGCGCTGGAGGAGGCTGCCGCGGCGGGCCGAGGTGCGGCCCAGCTCGACGGGCGCATGATCGACGCCGCCTCGGCGCGGATGGCGTTCAACGTGGTCGAGACAGCAGAGGCCATCGCGAGCAGGGAGTCCTGAGGCTCGAGCCAGTGGACGATTCCCGCACCGAGAGCGCAAGGAGGGGCGTTCATGGAGATCCACGAATACCAAGCCAAGGCCATCCTGGCCGACTACGGCGTGTCCATACCGGAGGGAGGTCTGGCCTACAGTCCAGAGCAGGCCACCTATCGAGCCTCCGAGATCGGCGGCGAGCAGTGGGTGGTGAAGGCCCAGATCCATTCCGGGGCCCGGGGCCAGGCCGGAGGCATCAAGCTCTGCAGTGACGAGCGCGAGGTGTGGGAGGCGGCCGACGACCTGCTGGGCAAGCGGCTGGTCACCCACCAGACCGGTGAGCGGGGCCGGGGTGTGTACCGGCTCTATGTGGAGGCGGCTGTGTCCGCCGAACGTGAGATCTATCTGGGGTTCGTGCTTGACCGATCGGCCGAGCGGGTGATGGTCGTGGCCTCAGCCGCCGGCGGGATGGCCATCGAGGAGATCGCGGCCGCCGATCCGAACGCCATCGTGCGAGTGAACGTGGAGCCGGCGGTCGGGCTGCAGGCGTTCGAGGCCCGTGAGATCGCCTTCGCGGTGGGTCTCGACGCGAGCCTCGTACCCCAAGCGGTCCAGATGATGACCGGCTGCTACCGGGTCTTCGGTGAGCTCGACGCCACCATGCTGGAGATCAACCCGCTGGCCGTCACCGCCGACGGCCGTCTACTGGCGCTGGACGCCAAGATGACCTTCGACGACAACGCCCTGTTCCGCCATCAGGACGTGTCGGAGCTGCGGGACAAGTCCCAGGAGGACCCCCGGGAACGGACGGCCGTCGACCGCGGTCTCAGCTACGTGGGGCTCGAAGGGAACATCGGCTGCATCATCAACGGTGCCGGTCTTGCCATGGCGACCATGGACATGATCAAGCACGCGGGAGGCGAGCCGGCCAACTTCCTCGACATCGGCGGGGGTGCCTCCCCAGAGCGCGTGCTGAAGGCGTTCCGGCTGGTGCTGTCCGACGAGAACGTGGAGGCCGTGCTGGTGAACATCTTCGCCGGCATCAACCGGTGCGACTGGGTGGCCGAGGGTGTGGTCCAGGCCCTCCAGCAGCTTGATCCCTCGGTTCCGGTGGTGGTGCGGCTGTCGGGCACCAACGTCGAGGAGGGACGGCGCATCCTGGCGGAGGCAGATGTGGGAGTGGTCACTGCGGACTCCCTGGCTGAGGCGGGCACGAGAGCGGTCGCGGCCACCGAACGGAGCGCGGCCTGATGAGCATCATCCTCAACGAGACGACACCGGTGCTGGTGCAGGGCATCACCGGCCGCATCGCCACCTTCCACACCGCCGAGATGCTCGAGTACGGCACCAACGTGATGGGCGGCGTTACGCCGGGCCGGGGCGGCAGCACCCACTGCGACGTGCCGGTCTTCGACACCATGAAGCAGGCTGTGGCGGCCACCGAGGCCACCGCCAGCATCGTGTTCGTCCCGCCGCCGTTTGCGGCCGACGCCATCATGGAGGCGGCCGACGCCGGGATCGAGTACTGCGTGTGCATCACCGAAGGCATCCCGATCCAGGACATGATCAAGGTGAAGCGCTACCAGCGCCGCTACCAGCACGCCAGCCGGATGTGCCTGATCGGCCCCAACTGTGCGGGAGTGATCAGCCCGGGCCGGGCCATGATGGGCATCATGCCTCCCCACATCTACGAGCGGGGTCCGGTAGGCATCGTCAGCCGGTCGGGAACGCTCGGATACGAGGCCGCGTCACAGCTCAAAGAAATCGGAATCGGGGTGAGCACCAGCGTCGGGATCGGGGGAGACCCGATCAACGGCAGCTCGTTCCTTGACCACCTCAAACGCTTCGAAGCCGATGACGAGACCGAGGCGATTGTGATGATCGGCGAGATCGGGGGACTGCAGGAGGCGCAGGCCGCGCAGTACGCCCGCGACCACATGCACAAGCCGGTAGTGGGCTACATCGCCGGTCTGACCGCACCCAAGGGGCGCACCATGGGCCATGCCGGCGCCATCGTCTCCACTGTCGGGGAGTCAGCTGCCGAGAAGGTGAAGCTCATGCGGGAGTGCGGCGTGAAGGTCGTCAAGCTGCCGTCAGACTTCGGAACCACCGTCCCGAAGGTCCTCCGCCGCTAGCTCCCCGCTCTTGTTCGCTTCGCTCACGGGCCGCTCGGGCCACGGCCTCGCCCGCATGATGCCGATTCGCTCGTCTACCGGCTCGGCCTCTAAGAGCGGACGCGGGTCTTGTCGGGGTCGTAGAACGGGTACCGCACGACCTCGGCCGCGATCCGCTTCTCGTGGCCGTCGAGCTTGCCGACCTCTACGGCCGTGCCGATCTCGGCGTGTTCCACCGCCATGCGGCACAGAGCGATGTTCTTGCGCAGTGTGGGGGAGATGGTGCCGCTGGTGACCACGCCCACCTGGTTGCGGCCGGCGTACACACCGTCGCCGTGGGAGGCGGGCTCGCCCCCGTCCACCTCCAGGCCTACCAGCCGCCTCTGCGGGTTGTCACGGCGCTTGAGGAGGGCGTCCCGGCCGATGAAGTCGTCCTCCTTGGTCTTGAGCGGCACGGTGAACC